>CATPAO010000291.1 GCA_955652025.1 Casimicrobiaceae bacterium | reverse complement strand
GTGCGCTTTCGCGTCGCGCTCGAAGGCGACGGCGCGCGCGGCTACGTGTGCGAGAACCATGGCGCGCACTTCCGGCTGCCGGACCTCGGCCCGATCGGTTCCAACGGCCTCGCCAACGCGCGCGATTTCGAGGCGCCGGTGGCCGCGTTCGAGGACGTGCTCCGCCGATCAGCGCCGGCCGGAGTAGCGTTTGACGAGGCCCTGCCAGCACGCCTGGTAATTCTTTTGCAACTGCGGCGCGTCGAGCGCGAAGCGTGTCGGATGGATTACATAGCGACTTTCGAACATGAACGCCAGCGTGTGGTCGATCTTGTGCGGCGCGAGCTCGACCGACGACGCGCGCTCGAACGTCGCGGCGTCCGGGCCGTGGCCCGACATGCAGTTGTGCAGGCTGCCGCCGCCCGGCGCGAAGCCCTCGGCCTTGGAGTCGTAAGTCCCGCGCACGAGCCCCATGTATTCGCTCATCACGTTGCGGTGGAACCATGGCGGCCGGAACGTGTCCTCCGCGACGATCCACCGCGGCGGAAAGATCACAAAGTCGACGTTTGCGCTGCCCGGTGTGTCGGACGGTGACGTCAACACGGTGAAGATCGACGGATCGGGATGGTCGAAACTCACCGTGTTGATCGCATTGAAACGCGCGAGGTCGTATTTGTACGGCGTGTTATTGCCGTGCCATGCGACGACGTCGAGCGGCGAGTGGTCAATCGCGGCCGTCCAGAAGCGGCCGCCGAATTTCGCGATCAGCTCGAAGCGACCCTCGCGCTCCTCGAAGGCCGCGGTCGGCGCCAGGAAGTCGCGCGCGTTGGCGAGGCCGTTGGCACCGATGGGTCCCAACTCCGGCAGGCGAAACGCAGCGCCGAAATTTTCGCAGACGTAGCCGCGGGCGGAAGCGTCGTGCAATTCGACGCGAAAGCGCACGCCACGTGGAATGACCACGATCTCGCCCGGCGCGACGTCGAGGACGCCCAACTCGGTGGCAAAACGGAGCGCCCCTGCCTGCGGCACGATCAGCAACTCGCCGTCGGCGTCGTAGAAAAAGCGCCGGTCCATCGCGCGATTGCATGCGTAGACATGAATGCCGATGCCGACCTGAAGTTCAGGGGCGCCGTTGCCGGCGATCGTCATCCATCCGCCGATAAAGTCGGTCGGCGTTTTGGGCAGCGGAAACGGGTCCCAGCGCAATTGGTTCGGCGGCGTTGCCGCATCGGCGAGGGGCGGGCTTGTCAGCCGTTTGTGCTGCAGCGGCTCGAACGTTTCGTGCACCGCGGCCGGGCGTATTCGATAGAGCCAGGAGCGGCGATTCTGATGCCGGGGCGCCGTGAACGCGGTGCCCGACAACTGCTCCGCGTACAAGCCGTATGCGACGCGTTGCGGCGAATTCCGGCCTTCCGGCAACGCGCCCGGCATCGCCTCGGTCGCGAGCTCGCTGCCGAAACCCGACTGATAGCGCAACGGCGACGGCGGCATTGCCACGCTCACCGCACGCTTGCGCGTCTTGCCGCCCTCGATCACAGACATGTCGTCGCTATCCTTCCAGCGCTCGCCACAAGTCCTTGTCGCGCTGCGCGGTCCATATGCGCGGGTCGCGATGGTCGGTGGCCTCGTCGTACGCGCGCGAGACGTCGAATGGCAGGCAATGATCGAAGATCACCCAGTGGCCGAACTTCGGCTTGAGCGCCGCGTAAGTGTCGCGATAGACGGTGCGGAGGTCGTGGCCGCGCGTGACGCCCTTCTTGACCGATTCGAACATCGCTTCGACGAACGCGCGTGTTCCGTGCAAGCCCGCGCGCACCGCGTCCGGCGTGGTCAACGCGGCACCACGCCCGGGCACCAGGCTGGCCGGATGCAATGCTTCGACCGCATCGAGCGTCGCCGGCCAGTCGCTCAGGTACGCGTCCCCGGTGTACGGCGTCGCCTCGTATTCGACCAGATCGCCCGAGAACAGGACGCGATCCTGGGGGAGCCACACGACGGTGTCGCCTTTGGTGTGGCCGCGCCCCAGTTGCAGAAGCTCGACCCGCAGCGTGCCGAGCATCATCGTCAACCGCTTTTCGAACACGATCGTCGGCCACGTCAGCCCCGGCACCGACTCGACGGCGCGAAAGAGCCGCGGAAAGCGCTCGATCTCGCTTTGCATGTCCTCTTTGCCGCGCTCGGCGATCAGATCGTAGGTGTCGCGGCTGGCGATGACGTGCTCCGGCGCGTAACCTGATGCGCCCAGCACGCGCACCGCGTGATAGTGCGACAACGCCACGTATTTGATCGGCTTGTCGGTCACCTGCCGGATGCGCCGCACGACGTCCTGCGCCATCACTGGCGTCGCCTGCGTGTCGATCACCATCACCGCGTTGTCGCCGACGACGATCCCGGTGTTCGGATCGCCTTGGGCCGTGTACGCGTAGGCGTGATCGGAAAGCTTGTCGAAGCTGACCTTCTTCTCCTCGAGGTCGGCTTGCGACGCGAATTGCTTGTCCATCGGAGGGATCGTCAAGATTGCCGCAGCGGAGAGGCTACGTCGTCGCGCACGCGACCGAGGGCCCGGCGAGGCGTTCCTTCGCTTCGGCGACCGACGCGATTTCGGCGAAGGCGACGCCGTTCTTGATCGCGGTGACCTCGGCGAGGATGGAAACCGCGATCTCCGGCGGCGTGCGGCTGCCGATGTAGAGACCGATCGGGCCGTGCAGTCGTGCGATTTCGTCGTCGGTCAGATCGAACTCCCGCAGGCGCTCGCGCCGCTTCGCGTTGTTGGCGCGCGACCCCAGCGCGCCAACATAGAACGCCGGCGATTTGAGCGCTTCCATCAACGCGAGATCGTCGAGCTTCGGAACGTGCGTCAGCGCGACGACGGCGCAGCGCTCATCCAGCTGCATCGCCTTGACCGTATCGTCGGGCATCGTGCGCACCAGCGTCACGCCGGGAATGTCCCAGGTTTCCGTGTACTCGTCGCGCGGATCGCAGATCGTCACCTGATAGTCGAGGCCGACGGCGATTTGCGCGAGATATTTGGAGAGCTGCGACGCGCCGATGACGAGCATCCGATAGCGCGGGCCGTGGATCGTCGTCAGCACCTTGCCGTCGAACTTGAGACCATCGACCGCCTGCGCCGGATGCAGCGTGGAGAAGCCGGACGCAAGCTCCAAGCGACGCGTCACGAGGTGGCCCGCTTCGACCTCGCGCAGCAGCGCGCGCATGCCCGACTCGCGCGTAAGCGGTTCCAGTACGAGCTGGATCGTCCCGCCGCACGGCAACCCGAAGCGGCGTGCCTCATCGGCGGTGACGCCATAGGTGACGACGTCACAGCGCGTCGCCTTCTGGCCCTCGCGCCGCGTGCGATCGACGATATCGTCCTCGATGCAACCGCCCGACACCGAGCCGACGACGAGCCCGTCCTCGCGCACGGCGAGCATCGCGCCCTCCGGCCGAGGCGAGCTGCCCCAGGTCTTGACGACCGTCACCAATAAGACCCGCCGCCCGGCTTCAACCCATTCGGCGCTGCGTTTCAGGACTTCGAGATCGACGCTATCCATAATCTGCCTTTCGCGTATCGGATAACTCAGCGGAATCCGCGCGTCGCGAGGATGACGAGCAACACGACGATCGCCGCCACTGCGACGTAGCGCACCCAGTGCGAGCCGCCGCGCGGCGCGCGGGTTGCGGCCGCTGCCCCAGTCACCACCGGCGTTGCCGGCACCGTTGCGAAGCGCGCGGCGAAGCGCGCAAAAAAATCGTCGGCCATCTTGGCCGCGACGCCGTCGATGAGCCGCGATCCGATCTGCGCCAGCTTGCCGCCGACCTGCGCTTTAGCCACATACGACAATTGCGTTTGATTCTCGGCTGCCGGCGCGAGCGTCACTTTGGCCTCGCCGTTCGCGAAACCCGCGGCACCGCCCTGCCCCTCGAACTTCAACGTGTAGCCGGTCGGCGGCGCGACATCGGCGAGCGCGACCTTGCCGGAAAACCGCGCCGATACCGGTCCGACTTTCGCCGCCACGACGGCACGCCATTCGGTGTCGGATTCGCGCGTCAGCATTTCGCAACCCGGAATGCAATCCTTGAGCACGGCAGGATCGTTGAGCGCCTCCCACACCGCCTGCGGCGGCGCGCCGATGACGCGAGAGCTCGACATCTCCATCCGACAGACTCCGTTGGCACCGGTGAAAGCGGCCGGTCCCTATGTTATCGTAACCGATGGCCGTCGCCCTTCAATCGCCCGTCGCCCGCTCGGCGCTCGCGATCATCAACGCCAAGGGCCACGTGACCCTCGACGCCGGTCTGCCGGTCACCGACCTTGTGGCGCTCGCCGAATCCGCCGCCAAGATGGGCGTGTCGTTGACGCTCCGTCGTGCGAGCGTCCGCGGCAACGCCGATCTCGAGCGCATCGCGATCGCCGGTCGGGGTCGCGTCACCTTTGACCTCGCGGGCTAAGGCTCGAGTTCCGTAGCGCGGCCGCGAGCCGCCCGTCACGCAGCCAGCGAGAGCTCCGCGTCGTCGCGCCGTGGCCGTCGGCCGAGCACGGTCGCGAGGTCCGTCAGCGATTGCAAATTGTGGACCGGCAGGAAGTCGTCGATGTACGGCAGCATCGCGCGGATGCCGGCCGGCCGCGCCTCGAAAGCCGAATAACGCAACAGCGGATTGAGCCAGACCAGGCGACTGCACGATTTGGCGAGCCGCTCCATCTCGAACGCCAGGCCAAGCCCGGCGTCGGCGTCGAGCCCGTCGCTGATCAGCAGAACGACGGCGTTCTGGCCGAGCAGCCGCCGCGACCAGCGCCGGTTGAATTCCGCGAGCGAAGCACCGATCCGCGTGCCGCCGGCCCAGTCGGCGACGGCGTCCGTCACCCGCGCGAGCGCAACGTCGACGTCGCGGTGCCTCAAATGCCGCGTGATGTTGGTAAGCCGGGTCCCGAACACGAGCACATGGACGCGATGCCGATCATTGGTGATCGCATGCAGGAAGTGCAACAGCATCCGAGCGTAGCGGTCCATGGAGCCCGAGACATCGCACAGGACGACGAGCGGCGGCGTTCGCTTGCGGCGCGCCCGGAATTTGAGCGGCGCGACCGCGCCGCCGGCGCCGATCATGCCGCGCATCGTGGCGCGGAGGTCGACGGCACGACCGCGCGTCGCGGCAATCGTGCGGCGCACGGTGATTTCGGGCAGCGGAAGTTTGAGCCGCGCGAGCATCGCCTTCACCTCGTGCAACTCGTCGGCGGTCATCGTCGCGAAGTCCTTCTTCTGCAACACTTCGCGATTCGAAAACGTGTAAGCGGCGTCGAGCTCGATTTCTCGTTCGTCCGGCTCGCCGCGCGGCTTTTCGAGCGGGAGCATCGCTTGCGCGAGCCGCGCCGGCAGCTCTGGTGGCTTGGCGTCGGCGGAGCGCGCATGGACCCGCGGCAACAGCGCCGCGATCATCCTTTCCAAGAGCTTCGGATCGCGCCAGAACACGTCGAACGCCTGCTCGAACAGCGGCAGATGCTCGCGCCGCGCCACGAGCACCGCGGCAAGCGCGGCACGAAAATCGCTGCGGTTCGCTACCCCCACCGCCTGCACCGCTTCGATCGCGTCCAGCACTTTAGCGGGACCGACGGGAAGACCGGCGGCGCGCAGCACGCGGACGAAATGCAGCACGTTCTCGGCCAGCCGACCGGAGGCGCCGGACGAGCGCGCCGCCGCCATCACAATGCAACGCCCTCTTCGCGCGCCGCGGCCACCAGCTTGGCGGTCGACTCGGGCGTGAGCGCGGCGATGTCGTCCTGGTACTTGAGCAACGCGCCCAGCGTGTCGGCGACCGTCTGCGGATCGAGCGCGACGCGGTCGAGCGCAATCAGCGCCTCGGCCCAGTCGAGCGTTTCCGCGATACCCGGCGCCTTGAACAGGTCCATCGCGCGTAGCCGCTGCGTGAACGCGACGATCTCGCGCGCGAGCGATTCCGCGGCCTGCGGGCATTTACGCCGGACGATCGCAAGCTCGCGCTGCGCATCGGGATAGTCGACCCAGTGGTACAGACAGCGACGTTTGATCGCGTCGTGGATCTCGCGCGTGCGGTTCGACGTGATCACGACGATCGGCGCCTGGCGTGCCCGGATCGGTCCGAGCTCGGGTATCGTGATCTGGAATTCGGACAGGACTTCGAGCAAGTAGGCCTCGAACGGCTCGTCGGTGCGATCGAGCTCGTCGATCAAGAGCACCGGCGCGACGCCGTCCTCGGGCGCCAACGCCTGCAACAACGGGCGCTTCAGCAGGAATCGCGTCGTGAAAATATCGTGCGCGAGCTCGCCGCGCTCGACGCCGCCCGCGGCTTCGGCAAGCCTGATTTCGATCATCTGCCGTGGGTAGTTCCATTCGTAAACGGCCGACGCGGTGTCGAGTCCTTCGTAGCATTGCAGCCGCACCAGTCGGCGCGAGAGGCCGGTCGCGAGCACCTTGGCGATCTCGGTCTTCCCGACGCCGGCCTCGCCTTCGAGAAACAGCGGCCGTGACAGCTTGAGCGCGAGGAACACCGCCGTCGCCAGGCGCCGATCGGCGACATAATTCTGGCCCGTGAGAAGGTCGAGCGTCGCGTCGACGCTGGCGGGGTGCGGTGCGGGGGCGCTCATCAAAAACAATCGGGCGGCGGAAATCCCGCCGCCCGCAAGCATACCAATTGAGGCGTCGGCACGCGCCCGACGATCAATCCGCGGCCGCGACCGCGCGCGACGCCATCACCGAAATCAAATGAGCGCGGTAGGCGGCGCTGCCGTGTAAGTCGGTGTTGAGCCCCTTGGCGTCGATCTTTACCGCTTTCGCCGCAGCCGCGTCGAAGCTCTTCGTGAGCACCGTCTCGAGGGCCGTCGCGCGAAACACGCTCGGCGCAGCGCCGGTCACCGCGACGCGCACGCTGCCGTCCGCCGCTTGCGCGACGAACACGCCGACCAGCGCAAAGCGCGACGCTGGATTGGGAAACTTCGCGTAGCCGGACTTTTTGGGGATCGGAAACGACACCGCCGTGATGATCTCGTCGGCGACAAGGGCGGTTTCGTACATACCCTTAAAGAACTCGTCGGCGCCGATCTTGCGCTTGTTCGTCTGTACGGTGGCGTTGCATGCGACCACGGCGGCAGGCCAGTCCGCGGCTGGATCGTTGTTGGCAATCGATCCGCCGAGCGTGCCCATGTTGCGCACCTGGCGGTCGCCGATGCCGTCCGCGAGTGCGGCGAGCGCTGCAATCGCGCCTTTCGCCGCAGTGGATGTCGCGACGTCGGCATGGCGCGTCATCGCACCGATGACGAGTACGCCCCCTTCCTTCCGGATGCCCGTCAATTCGGCGATGCCGCTCAAATCGACGAGCGTGCCCGGTTGCGCGAGCCGGAGCTTCATCGCCGCGACCAGGCTTTGACCGCCGGCCAGCGCTTTGCCGCCGCTCTTGGCGAGCGCCTGCGCGGCGTCGGCGAGCGTCTTCGGATGTTGATATTCGAATGCGTACATTGTCGTCTCCTTAGGCGCGTCCGGCGCTTTGGATCGCCTGCCAAACGCGATGCGGCGATGCGGGCATGTCGAGATGTTTGACGCCGGTCGTCGACAACGCATCGAGCACGGCGTTCATCAATGCCGCCGGCGCGCCGATCGCGCCGGCCTCGCCGCATCCCTTCGCACCCAGCGGATTGTGCGTGCACGGCGTCACCTTGGTCGCGACCTTGAACGACGGTACGTCGTCGGCGCGCGGCAGCGCGTAATCCATCAAGCTGCCTGTCAGAAGCTGCCCGCTCTCCTGGTCGTAGACGCAGCTCTCGAGCATCGCCTGCCCGATCCCTTGCGTGAGCCCGCCGTGGACCTGGCCCTCGACGATCATCGGATTGATGATGTTGCCGAAATCGTCGCAGGCGCTGAAGTTTGCGATCCGCACGACGCCGGTGTCGGGATCGATCTCGACTTCGCAAATGTGCGTGCCCGCGGGAAACGTGAAGTTGGTCGGATCGTAGAACGCGGTCTCGTTCAATCCCGGCTCGAGCTTGTCCAGCGGGTAGTTGTGCGGGACGTACGCGCACAACGCGATTTCGCCGAACGTCTTGCTGCGGTCCGTACCGGCGACGCTGAATTTCCCGTCCTTGAACTCGATGTCGGACTCGGCGGCTTCGAGTAGGTGCGCCGCGATCTTCTTGCCCTTGGCGACGATCTTGTCGAGCGCTTTGACGATCGCCGTACCGCCGACCGCGAGAGAGCGCGACCCGTACGTGCCCATGCCGAACAGCACGCGTCCGGTGTCGCCGTGTACGACGTCGACGTTGTCGACCGGAATGCCGAGCCGCGTCGCGACGACCTGCGCGAACGTCGTCTCGTGACCTTGTCCGTGACTGTGCGAGCCGGTGAACACGGTGACGCTGCCGGTGGGATGGACGCGCACTTCGGCGGCCTCGAACAATCCCGCGCGCGCGCCGAGCGCACCGGCGACGTTCGACGGCGCGATGCCGCAGGCCTCGATGTACGACGCATAGCCCAAGCCGCGCAATTTGCCGCGCTTCGCCGCCTCCGCCTTGCGCGCCGAATAGCCCTTGACGTCCGCCATTTTCATTGCTTCGTCGAGGCACGCGTCGTAGCCGCCGGTGTCGTACAGCAACGCGACCGGCGTCTGATACGGAAATTTGCGGATGAAATTGCGCCGGCGGATCTCGTCTTGCGGAATGCCCATCTCGACGCCCGCCTGATGGACGATCCGCTCGACGACGTACGTCGCTTCCGGACGCCCGGCGCCACGGTACGCGTCGACCGGCGCCGTGTTCGTGAACGATGCCGTCACTTCGCAGTAGATGACCGGCGTCGTGTATTGGCCGGCCAAAAGCGTCGCATAGAGAATCGTCGGGATGCACGACGCGAACGTCGACAGGTACGCGCCCATGTTCGCCGTCGTATGCACGCGGAGTGCCAAGAACTTGCCGTCCTTGTCCAAAGCGAGCTCGGCCTTGGTCACATGATCGCGGCCGTGCGCATCGGAGAGAAACGCCTCGCTGCGATCGGCCACCCATTTGATCGGCCGTCCGACGCGCTTCGACGCCCAGACCATCGCGGTCTCTTCGGCGTACAAATAGATCTTGGAGCCGAATCCGCCGCCGACGTCCGGCGCGATCACGCGGACCTTGTGCTCGGGCAAACCCAACACGAACGCCGTCATCAACAACCGCTCGACGTGCGGATTCTGGCTGGTGACATAGAGCAGATACGAATCATCGGCACGCGTCCACGACGCGACCGCCGCGCGCGGCTCGATCGCATTCGGAATGAGCCGATTGTTGACGATGTCGAGCGTGGTGACGTGCGCCGCTTTGGCAAACACGGCGTCCACTGCCGCCTTGTCGCCGATCGCCCACGTGTAGCACTTGTTGCCCGGCGCTTCGTCGTGGATTTGCGGCGCACTTGCCTTGAGCGCATCGACGCAATTGACGACCGCCGGCAGCACTTCGTAGTCGACGTCGATCAGCTCGGCGGCGTCTTTCGCCTGGTCGAGCGTTTCGGCGATGACGATCGCCACGTGATCGCCAACGTAGCG
The DNA here is from genome assembly GCA_955652025.1 of Casimicrobiaceae bacterium. Lineage (GTDB taxonomy): Bacteria > Pseudomonadota > Gammaproteobacteria > Burkholderiales > Casimicrobiaceae > VBCG01. Next base: position 3,275 of record CATPAO010000291.1, on the reverse strand, counting down.
CACCTTGCCCCTCGCCAACACGTGGTGCGGTGGCTCTTTCATCGGGGTGCCGTCGACGCTCGTGATCAGCCAGCCGCATGGCAGGCCGTTCACGCCTTCGAGATCGGCGCCCGTGTAGATCGCGACGACACCGGGCGCCTTCTTGGCCTTCGCCGTGTCGATGCTTCGAATTTTCCCGTGCGCGTGCGGCGAGCGCAGGAAATAAGCATGCGTCTGATTCGGCATCGAGACGTCGTCGGTGTATTGCCCGGCGCCGGTCAGAAAGCGCGCGTCCTCTTTACGTTTGACCGATTGGCCGATGAATCCGGATTCGATGGCGCCCATGATCGGCTCCTATTTCGCCATGGCGGCTGCGCCTTGCGCGACCGCCTTGACGATGTTGTGATAGCCGGTGCAGCGGCAGAGGTTGCCCTCCAGTTCCTCGCGGATCGTCTTTTCGTCGGCACCCGGATGCCGCGCAACGAGATCGACGGCGCTCATTACCATGCCGGTGGTGCAGAACCCGCACTGCAGCCCGTGGCATTCCTTGAACGCCGCCTGCATCGGATGCATCGTGCCATCGGCGGCGGCGAGGCCCTCGATCGTGACGACATTGCCGCCTTGCGCCTGAATCGCAAGCACGTTGCAGGATTTGATCGCGCGGCCATCCAGATGCACGGTGCACGCGCCGCACTGCGCGGTGTCGCAGCCGATGTGCGTGCCGGTGAGCCCGAGATTCGTCCGCAAAAAGTCGGCGAGCAGCGTGCGCGAGTCGATGTCCGCGCTGATCGCCTTGCCGTTGACCGTCAATGACAGCGAGTGGGACACGTGCGCCTCCTTCGGTGGGATTGCCGGTCGCGGATGGTCGTTGCGCGCGGCGAAAGGGAAGCATACTGCGCGCCGCCTGTCACGGCAACGCGGCAGTAATGCTCACTGGTTGGCGATGTACTGCGCCAGATTCTCGATATCGTCGTCGGACAGCGTGCCGGCGACGCTCGTCATGTTGCCGGCGTCGTTCGTCCGCCGCCTCGCCTTGAAATCGGAAAGCTGTTTCTTCACATAGGCGTAGTGCTGGCCGGCTACGCGGGGGATTTCGTTCTGGCCGACGAACCCGCCCAGATGACACATCGGGCACAGCGCTTCGTCCGATTTCTTCTGTCCTGCTGCGACCTTGGCGCCATCGGCCTTGAATCCGTTCGGCGCCTGCTTCCGCTTCGAAAAATAATCGGCAAGGGCCAGCATATCGGTCGGCGCGAGATTGGCGGCCATCGGATCCATCTGCGGATCGTGCCGGCGGCCTTCCTTGAAATCCTTGAGCTCCAGATAGAGGTAACGCGCCGATTGGCCGGCCAGGATCGGATACTGCGGATCGGTCGAGTTGCCGGTCGTGCCGTGGCACGCGGCGCAGAGCATCACTTTGTCCTTGATCGCCGCATCCGGCGCCGGGCCGTCCTGGGCGAGCGCCGCCGCCGACCCCAGATTCAGGGTCGAGATCAGTGCCGCGAAAAAGCGTCTCCGCATCGAGGCGATCGCGTTCAATAACGACCAAAAAAACGGCCACCCCGTTCCCGGAGTGGCCAGGGATTTCTCGTTCCGCCAGTCTACGGCATCGCGAACACGAAGACGCTGTTGCCGCGCTTCGCGTCGATCTGGTTGTTGCCGCCGGCTGCGACGGCCACGTACTGCTTGCCGTTGACCATGTACGACACCGCCGGCGCGTTGACGCCCGCGCCGCAGTTGTACTTCCACAATTCCTTGCCGGTCTTCGCGTTGTACGCCTTGAACCAGCCGTTCGCCTCGCCGTTGAACACGAGGTCGCCGGCCGTGGCGAGCACGCCGCCGATCAGCGGTTGCGGCGTCTTGGCGCCCCACTCGACCTTCCCGGTGTCGAGGTTGACGGCGACCAACCGGCCCCATTGCTGCTCGCTCGGGATCGTCTTGAACGCGCCGCCGAGCCACAGTTTGCTGCCGCCGGGATAGGCCGCTTCCTCGACGTGATAAGTCATCGGTTGATGAAGATTCGCCGCATAAGCCATCCGGAGCTTGGGGTTGATCGCCATTGGCGACCACTCGACACCGCCGTTCGCGCCCGGCAGCATCCGCGCGCCTTCCTTCGTCGGCAGCACCCACATGTTTTCCTGCGGGATCATCGCCTCGGAGAAGCGAATCAGCTTACCGGTCGCGCGATCGTGCACGTAGACATGGCCGGTCTTGCCGCCATGGATCGCGACGTCGACCATCTTGCCGCTCGCGTCCTTCGCCTGCGTGAGGATGACCGGGCTCACCGCGTCCAGGTCCCAGACGTCATGCGCAATGTACTGCGAGTGCCACTTGTACGTGCCCTTGTCCAAATCGACCGCGACCATCGAGTTGGTATAGAGGTTGTCGCCCGGACGGATCGCGCCGTACAGATCGGGTGACGGATTGCCGGCGACGAAGAACACCGTGCGCGTCTTCAAGTCGACGGCCGGCGTCATCCACACGCCGCCCCCGAGCGTCTGATAGAACGACGAGTCCTTCGCGTACGCCGCCTTTTCCGCGTCGATGTTGCGGTGCATGTCGCGGCCGGTCGCGTCGTTGACGGCCCAAACGCCTTCACTCTTTTCGGGGATCGAATAGAACGTCCACAACAGGCTGCCGTCCTTCGCGTCGAATGCCTTGACGAAGCCGCGGATCCCGTATTCGCCGCCGTTGGTGCCGATCAGCACTTTGCCGTCGACCACGACCGGCGCCATCGTCTCCGAGTAACCCTTGTCCGGATCGGCGATCTGCTTGTCCCACAAGAGCTTGCCGGTCTTCGCGTCGAGCGCGACCAGCTTGGCGTCGAGCGTGCCCATGTACAGCGTGTCGCCGGAAACAGCCACGCCGCGATTGTTCGGACCGCAGCAGAACGTGGTGACGGGCCCCATCTTGTGCTTGTAGTGCCAATATTCCTCACCGGTCGTCGCGTTGACCGCGTAGACATGATTGAACGACGTCGTCAGGAACATGACGCCGTTGATGACGATCGGCGAGGTCTCCATCGACTCCAGCACCGCCGTCTGGAATACGAACGCCGGCTTCAACTTGCCGACGTTGGCGGTGTTGATCTGCGCGCCCGGATAGAACCGCGAGTTCGCGTAATTGCCGTTGGAGTGGATCCAGTTCTTCGCGTCGCCGCCCGCGTTTTGCAGCATCGCGGCGCTGATCGGCACCAGATCTTTCGACATGGGGCTCGCCGTGGTCGTCGCGGCGCCGGAAACTTCCTGCGCACCGGCCGTCGCGATGCCGATTGCGATCGTTGTCGCAGCGCTGGC
>CATPAO010000290.1 GCA_955652025.1 Casimicrobiaceae bacterium | reverse complement strand
TTCAAGAGCCTCGCGATCATCGCGCTCGCCACCGGGTCGCCCGTGTTGCCGGCGGCGAGCTGGCGCGAGCCGGACGGCCGGCACGTGCTGCGCTTCGAGGACCCGCTGCCGGTGGTCGATCACGAGAACACCAACGAGGCGATCCGGCGCACCACGCGCGTGTTCAACGCCGCGCTCGAGCGGCTGATCCTGCGTCATCCCGAGCAGTGGTATTGGGTCCACCAGCGATGGAAGACCTCGGGGTCGCCAAAGAAGACCGGCGGCGACAGCGGCGCCGCGAAGGGTTTAAGCTAGCACACTTTCCACCGATTCCGCGCCGCCACTTTCGATCATGCTCGCCGACATCAACTGGCTCGCTCCCAAGTTCATCGTCCTGTACGTGTTCTTGACGTCGATGATGTATGTGCATCTGCGCGGCCGCGTCCGCCACCGCTTCTACCGCCAGTTGACCGACCATTCGACGTTCCTCGCGCCGTACAACGCGCTGATGTACATGTTCTCGGCGGTGCCGATCAGGCCGTTCGTCGATGTCGCGCGCTTTCCCGAGCTCGCGCCGCTGTCGGACAACTGGATGACGATCCGCGACGAGGCGCTCAAGCTCTTCGACGAAGGGCACATCCGCGCGGCGGCCGGCTACACCGACCTCGGCTTCAACTCGTTCTTTCGCCGAGGCTGGAAGCGCTTCTACGTCAAGTGGTACGACGAGCCGTTGCCGTCGGCGAAGGCGCTGTGCCCGAAGACCGTCGCACTCGTGCAGTCGATTCCGAACGTGAACGGCGCGATGTTCGCGCTCTTGCCGCCCGGCGGCGATCTCGGCAAGCACCGCGACCCGTTCGCCGGGTCGCTCCGCTATCACCTCGGGCTCGTCACGCCCAACGCCGACACCTGCAAGATCTGGGTCGACGGCGAAATGTACTCGTGGCGCGACGGCGAGGCGGTGATGTTCGACGAAACGTACATCCACTGGGCGGAAAACAAGTCCGACATCACGCGCCTGATACTGTTTTGCGACGTCGAGCGCCCTCTCACGAGCCGCATCATGGCGAAGATCAACCACTGGTTCGAAGCGACGGCGATCCGCGCGAGCCAGACCGAGAACGCGCCCGGCGATCAGATCGGCGTCTTGAATCGCATCTTCAGCGTCGCGTACTACCTGCGCCTCCCAGGCAAGGCGCTCAAGAAGAAAAGCAAGCTCGCGTACTACGCGACGAAGTGGCTGCTGGTCGCCGGCATCCTGTACCTCCTGCTCCGCTGACGGACACCGGGCGCGCGTGACGCCCGGCCGCGCGCGTCGGTATACTTGACAAAGTCAACTGGTTGATTGACATTGGCACGGCTTGTGGCCCATCCGTGACCATTCCCGTCACCGTCCCCGATTCGCGCATCGACGCCGTGCGCCGTTTCAGCCGCTTCTACACCAAGCGAATCGGCGTGCTGCGCCCGGGCCTGTACGACAGCCCGCATTCGCTCACCGAGGTCCGCGTGCTCTACGAGCTTGCGCACACGTCCGCCGCGCCAACCGCCACGGAGCTCGCGCACGCACTCGATTTGGATGCGGGCTACCTGTCCCGCATCCTGCGCGGCTTCGAGTCCAAGGGTTACGTGCGGAAGACGCGCTCCGCCGATGACGCGCGGCACCTGCATTTGTCGCTGACCGCGGCGGGGAAAAAGGCCTTTGCGCCACTCGAACGCGCGTCGCACGACGAGGTCGGCACCCTGCTCGCGCCGCTGCCGGACCATGCGCAGCGCCGTGTCGTGGAAGCGATGGCAACGCTCGAATCGCTACTGGGCGACGCGCCGCCACCAAGCGCTTCCTACCTGCTGCGCGCGCACCGCCCCGGCGACATCGGCTGGGTGATCGCGCGACACGGCGCGCTCTATGCGCAGGAATACGGCTGGGACGACACGTTCGAAGCGCTCGTCGCCGAGATCGGCGCGAAATTTCTCAAGCACTTCGACCCCAAGCGCGAGCATTGCTGGATCGCCGAGCGCGATGGGCAGAACGTCGGTTCGGCGTTCGTCGTGAAGCGCAGCCCGACAATTGCGCAATTGCGATTGCTGAGCGTCGAACCGTCCGCGCGCGGCCTCGGGATCGGCCGGCGCCTCGTCACGGAGTGCATCGGGTTCGCGCGCCGCGCCGGCTACCGGAAGATGATGCTATGGACGAATGCGGGGCTCGATGCGGCACGTCATCTCTACGAGGACGCGGGCTTCCGGCTGACGCGCGAGGAGCGGCACAAGAGCTTCGGCAAGGACCTGGTCGGAGAGCTGTCGCTGCGCTGACGCCACCCCGCGGCGGCTTGCTACAATCCGCGTCCCACCAAGGAGGGTCGCGCCATGCCGTTGTCGATGTTCGATTCGTCGGTTCCGATATTCGTAAAGACGCTTTCCAGTTTGAAGGCGATCCTGGAAAAAGGCGCGGCGCACGCGAAGGCGAAGAAGATCGAGGACATGGTGCTGCTGAGCGCACGGCTGTACCCCGACATGTTTCCGCTGGCGAGTCAGGTGCACATCGCCACCGACCAGGCGCGCGCCGGCGCGGCTCGCTTGGCGGGCGGCGAACCGCCATCGTACGAGGACGACGAAAAGACCTTCGCCGAGCTGATTGCGCGGGTCGATCGCACGATCGAGTTCCTCAAGACATTGAAGCCGGATCAGTTCGAAGGCGCCGAAACGCGCTCGATCACGCGACCGCTGCGCGGGGAGCCGCACACGTTCACCGGCAGCAACTATCTGCAGCAGCTCGTGGTGCCGAATCTCTACTTCCATACGACAACCGCGTACGGGATCCTGCGCCACAACGGCGTCGAGCTCGGCAAGGCGGATTTTCTCGGCGCGATTGATTAGGGCCTGACAGAGCCCTCGACCGCGACGGCGCTTTTTTGCGCTTTCCGCGAAGGGCGCGCCGGCTCGTTCGTGCATTCCTCCGGAGCGTTCGCGAAGCGTTCGGCGAGAAAATCGACGAACGTGCGAAGCTTCGGCGCCAGGAAACGGCGGCTCGTGTAGACGGCGTAGAGCGCGGCGGACGGCAACGCGAAATCGGGCAGCAGCGTCACCAGGCGACCGGCTTGCACGTCGTCGTGGATCAGCCACGGCGGCAACGCCGAAACACCCATGCCGGCCAGCACCATCTGGTACGTGAGCATCGTGTTGTTGCTGCGCATCGCCGGCACAAACCGAGCGGAGACGCCGCCGCGCGGACCCTCGAACTCCCACTGGTCGCCCGATGGCGAATACGCGTAGCCGATCGTCGCGTGGGCAGCGAGGTCCCGCGGGACCTGCGGTCGGTCGTGGTCGGCCAGATAGGCCGGCGCCGCGACAAGCGCAAACCGGACCGACATCAGCCGCCGCGCGAACAGCGCCGGGTTTGGCTTGCCGGTGACGCGTAGCGCAACGTCGAAGCCCTCTTCGACCAGGTCGACGACGCGGTCGTTGAGGTTCATGTCGAGCGTGACGTCGGGATAGCGACTTCGATAATCCGCCAACAGGCCCGTGAAGCGCGCATTGCCGAACCATACCGGCGCCGTCACCTTGAGCACGCCGCGGGGCGCGACGGCGGCGTGGCCGACCGCCGCCTCGGTCTCGTCCAGGTTATCGAGCAACTGGCGGCATTGGTCGTAGTAGACGGTGCCGGCGTCGGTCAGGCTCAAGTGACGGCTGCTGCGGTTGAGCAGGCGGGCGCTCAAGCGGCGCTCGAGATGCATCACGTGCTTGCTCGCCATCGCGGTGGACATGTCGAGCCGCTTGGCGGCGGCGACGAAACTGCCCGAGTCGACGACCTGCCGGAAGACTTTCATGCTGACCAGCGTATCCATGGTGCTCGTCCATAGTTTCCTAATGAGAAATATTGTATGGCTTTTGTGACTGTTGTTCAACCTATGGGAAATCTATATCTTTAGGACCGGATGGGTCGGATGGGGCTTTCTTAGCGCAACCGACCCGCGGATTTCGCCACGGAAAGGAGCGATGATGAACAACCTCTTGCTGGTGTTGTCGAGCCCGCGCGGCGCGGAATCGATCTCGGAGCGAATCGCACGCCGATTGGTCGACGACATTGTCGCTGGCGCCCCCGGTACAAAGGTCGTGACGCGCGATCTGGCGCGGAACCCGTTGCCGCATCCGGAAGCCGCATTTGCCTCGGGGCGCGTTCGCCCGGCGCAGGAACTGTCGCGCGACGAGGCCCTCGTGATCGCCCGGTCCGACATCCTGGTCGACGAAGCGCTCGCGGCCGACACGATCGTGATCGCAGCGCCGATGCACAACTTCAGCGTGCCGTCGTCATTGAAGGCGTGGATCGACCACATCGCGCGCCCCGGGCGCACGTTTACTTATACGGCGGCCGGGCCGGAGGGGCTCCTGAAGGGCAGATTTTTTGTTATTGTTTTGGCGAGCTGCGTGATCTACACCAAGGGCCCGATGCAACAAATGGAATTCCAGGAATCGTATTTGCGCGCGGTGCTCGGTTTTCTGGGCGTCACCGACATCGAGACGATCCACGTCGAAGGCATCGCACTTGGCGACGACGTCGCACGCACGGCAATCGAGCGCGCGACGCAGAAAGCTGCGATATTAGCGCGCGAGGCCTGGGCGGTGGCACCTCTGGCGGCGTAATTCGTTGGCGTAGACTGCCTCTCCGCGGCGACAGCGGAGAGGACGATGCCCACCGAAGCCGAATGGCAGGAGCTCGCAACCGCCGCGCGGCACGCGAGCGCTAACGCGTATTGCCCATACAGCCAGTTCCCCGTCGGCGCCGCGGTGCGAACGTCGGACGGTCGCGTATTCGCCGGTTGCAATGTCGAGAACGCATCGTCGGGGCTCACGATCTGCGCCGAACGCAACGCGATCTTTCAGGCCGTCGCGGCCGGCGCACCGGACATTGCCGCCCTCGCCGTCTATACGCCGACGCCCGCCTGTTTCACCCCGTGCGGCGCGTGCCGGCAGGTGCTCTTCGAGTTCGGAGCGAGCGCCGAAGTCCTGTCCGCGTGCGACAGTGACGAGCGCGCGCGATTCACGGCGGCGTCGTTGCTGCCGCAGGGCTTCGGGCTGCCAAAAAAGCCAGGCGCTACAGGTTAGGCGCGAGCCGCCGGCGCGCGGCTTCGAGCGTCGATCCGGTCCGCGTGGCGAAATCGGCGAGCTGATCGTCGCCGATCTTGCCAACGGCGAAATAGCGCGCGTCGGGATGCGCGAAATAGAATCCGGAGACCGACGCGGCGGGCAGCATCGCGAAATTCTCGGTGATGGTCATCTCGATCCGCTGCGCCTGCAAAAGGTCGAACAGCGGCCCCTTCACCGCGTGATCGGGGCATGCCGGATAGCCGGGCGCCGGACGGATGCCGCGATATTCCTCGCGGATCAGCGCGGCGTTGTCGAGCGCCTCGCCCGGCGCATAGTTCCACAGCTCGCGGCGCACGAAACGATGCAGCCATTCGGCGAACGCTTCGGCGAGCCGGTCGGCGAGCGCTTTCAGCATCAGCGCCGAATAGTCGTCCTTTTTGGCGTCGAACTCGCGGAGCTTCCGTTCGATGCCGACGCCCGCGGTAACCGCGAACGCGCCGATGTAATCGACGGCGCCCTCTTTCGGCGCGACAAAATCGGACAGACAGTAGTTCGGCTTTCCGTCCGGCCGCGCCGTTTGCTGCCGCAAGTTGCGCCAGACGAGCGCCGGCGATTCGCGCGCGGCCGTCTGCCAGAGGACGATATCGTCGCCGGCGGCCGAGGCCGGCCAGAACCCGACAACGCCATGCCCGGTGAGCCAGCGGCCTTCGACGACGCGGTCGAGCATCGCGCGGCCCTCGCTAAGGACGTTGCGCGCCGCTTCGCCGACGATCGCGTCGTCGAGGATCGCCGGATAGGATCCCGCAAGCTCCCACGCCTGAAAGAACGGCGCCCAGTCGATGTAGGGGACCAGCAGGCTCAAATCGAGATTTCGTAGCGGGCGCAAGCCGAGCAATCCCGGCGTCGGCGGCACGTAGCGCGTCCAGTCGGTACGAAATGCGTTGGCGCGGGCCGCCGCGAGCGGAATCAACGCCGGCCCCTTCTTGCTCGCGTGCTGTGCGCGAACCTTTTCGTAGTCCGCCGCAACGCCGGCGACGTACGAAGCGCGCTGGTCATCGGATAACAGGCTCGTGGTCACGCCGACGGCGCGCGAAGCGTCCGGCACGTAGACGGTCGGTCCGCCGTAGTTCGGCGCGATCTTGACCGCCGTGTGCACGCGCGACGTCGTCGCGCCGC
>CATPAO010000289.1 GCA_955652025.1 Casimicrobiaceae bacterium | reverse complement strand
GCGTCGCCTCTTTCGCGCGCGTGATCACCGGGGCCGGAACGAGCTCTTTCGCCGTCTCGAACTTGCGCAAGAGCCGTCGCATGTTATCGACATACGCCGGCCCTTCTTCGGTATAACGGGCATAGCGGTCCTTGGTCGTGCCGCGCGTGAAGTAGCCCCCCTTGCTCGGGTGGGTGCCCGGATACGTGCGATACGGGATGCCGTCGTTGTCGACGTCGAGATAGCGGCCGAAATCGCGTCCCGCATCGAGCATGGCCGCGGTCATTACCTTGCCGCGATCCATCTTGCGGCTGTCGTCCCAGTCGAGCGGTTCGCAAAGCCAGTCCTGCATGCCGATGTCGAGATCGAGCATCACGAAGATCGGCGTTTGCAGCCGGTCGGCGAGATCGAACGCGAGCGCGCCGAACGCGAAGCACTCGGCCGGATCCTCGGGGATCACCATCACGTGCTTGGTGTCGCCGTGCGACGCGTACGCGCAGGAAAGGAGGTCCGCCTGCTGCGTGCGCGTCGGCATGCCGGTCGACGGACTGCCGCGCTGCACGTCGAACACGACCGCCGGAATCTCGGCGAAATACGCGAGGCCCAGGAATTCCTGCATCAGCGAAATGCCGGGACCGGACGTCGCGGTGAACGCGCGCGCGCCGTTCCACGTGGCGCCGATGACGATCCCGATCGACGCGAGCTCGTCCTCGGCCTGGATGATCGCGAAGCGCTTGCTGCCGCTGACCGGATCGATGCGAAACGTGCGGCAATGCTTGGCGAACGCCTCGGCGAGCGACGACGACGGCGTGATCGGGTACCACGCGGCAACGGTCGCACCGCCGTAGACCGCGCCCAGCGCCGCCGCCGAATTGCCGTCGATGAAGACGCGATCGCCGACCTTGTCGCGACGCTCGACGCGCAACGGCAGCGGACACGAAAAATCCGCGAGTGCGTGATCGCGCCCCATCTTGAGCGCGTTGTGGTTGGAGTCGAGCAGCGCCTCCTTGCCCTTGAATTGCTCGGCAAACAGCCGCTCTATCTCGGCCGAATCGATGTCGAGGAGCGCGGAGAGCGCGCCCAGGTAAATGATGTTCTTGAACAGCTGACGCTGCCGCGTGTCCGTGTATGCGGCGTTGCAGATCGCCGTCAGCGGCATGCCGATCGCCTCGACGTCGGTGCGGAACTTGGACTGCGGCAATGGCTTGGTCGAATCGTAGAACAGGTAGCCGCCGGTTTCGATCTCGGCGACGTCCTTGTCCCACGTCTGCGGATTCATCGCCACCGCGAGGTCGACGCCGCCGCGACGGCCGCGCCAGCCCGCCTCGACGACGCGCACTTCGTACCAGGTCGGCAATCCCTGGATGTTGGACGGGAAGATGTTGCGCGCCGCCACCGGCACGCCCATGCGCAGGATCGCGCGCGCGAACAGTCCATTCGCGGACGCCGACCCCGAGCCGTTGACGTTCGCGAACTTGACGACGAAATCGTTGACGCGCGCGATCGCTTTGTTCTTCATCGCACTACTCCGCCGCGATGCCGGCGAATTCCGCCGGCTCGACCTTCGAGTGCGCACGGCGGCAGCGGTCGTCGGCGTGCGCCGGCTCGAACAGGAACTTCTGCATGTCCCACGCGCCGGTCGGACAACGTTCGGCGCACAGGCCACAATGCAGGCACATGTCCTCGTCCTTGACCATGATCCGCGCGGTCTTGACGGGCGCCGACACGTAGAGCGCCTGGTCGAGGTTGTGCGCGGGCGCCATCAGGCGTTGGCGCAAGTCGGCCTCGTCGCCGTTGGCGGTGAACGTGATGCAGTCCATCGGGCAGATGTCGACGCAGGCGTCGCATTCGATGCAGAGCTTGTCGGCGAATACCGTCTGCACGTCGCAATTGAGGCAGCGCTGCGCCTCGGCGAACGCAAGCATCGGGTCGAAGCCCAGCTCGACTTCCGTTTTGATGCTCTTCAACGCGACCACGGTGTCCTTCAACGGCACGCGATACCGCTTGTCGCCGTGGATCGCGTTGTCGTAGCTCCACTCGTGGATGCCCATCTTCTGCGACAGGAGGTTCAGGTGCGGCGGCGGCCGCTTCGATAGCGTTTCGCCGCGGCAGAGGAGATCGATCGAGATCGCGGCGTCGTGTCCGTGCGCGACCGCCCAGATGATGTTCTTCGGGCCGAACGCGGCGTCGCCGCCGAAGAACACGCGCGGGTGCGACGAGGCCATCGTCGCCTTGTCGACGACCGGCATGCCGTGCGAGTCGAACGTAATGCCGAGATCGCGCTCGATCCACGGAAACGCGTTTTCCTGTCCGATCGCCAACAGGACGTCGTCGCAGAGGAAACGAACGTCGGGCTCGCCGGTCGGCAGCAATTGACGGCGTCCCTTCGGATCCGTTTGCGGCGCGACCTTCTCGAATGTGACGCCGGTCAGCTTGCCGCCGTCATGCGTGAACGCCTTGGGCACGAGGTAGTTGTGGATCGGAATACCTTCGTGCATCGCGTCTTCCTTTTCCCACGGCGATGCCTTCATTTCGTCGAAGCCGGAACGGACGACGACCTGCACGTCGGCGCCGCCCAACCGCCGCGAGCTGCGGCAGCAGTCCATCGCCGTATTCCCTCCGCCGAGAACGACGACGCGCCGACCGATCTTGTCGACGTGACCGAACGACACCGACGACAGCCAGTCGATGCCGATGTGGATGTTCTTCGCTGCTTCCTGGCGACCCGGGATGTCGAGGTCGCGGCCGCGCGGCGCGCCGCTGCCGACGAACACCGCGTCGAACGGTTGCGCGAGCAGCGCGCGCATCGAATCGATTCGCGTGCCGCCGCGAAACTCGATGCCCTGGTCGAGGATGTAGCCGACCTCCTCGTCGATCACGCTGTCCGGCAAGCGGAACTTCGGTATCTGCGATCGCATCATGCCGCCGCCTTGGTGGTCAGCGTCGAAGACCACGCACTCGTAGCCCAGTGGCGCGAGATCCCGCGCGACCGTCAGCGACGCCGGTCCCGCGCCCACCAATGCGATCCGTTTGCCGTTGAGTTTGGCGGGACGCTTCGGCAAGCGCGGACGGATGTCTTCCTTGTAGTCGGCGGCAACGCGCTTCAGGCGACAAATCGCCACCGGCTCTGGCTTGGCCCCCGCCTTGCGATGCTCGGGCGAGCCCTCCTCGACCCGACCGCGGCGGCACGCCGGTTCGCAAGGCCGATCGCAAGTGCGGCCCAGGATGCCCGGAAAGACATTCGACTCCCAATTGACCATGTAGGCGTCGCCGTAGCGGCCTGCCGCGATCAACCGGATATATTCGGGGACGGGAGTGTGGGCCGGGCAGGCCCACTGACAATCGACGACTTTATGAAAATAGTCGGGGTGCGCGATATCCGTCGGATTCAATCCATTTCCTCATCAGTAGCGCGCCCGGCCTTGGTTCGCGTAGGATTCCCGTATTGCGGGTCGCGTAACGCGTGGATCGTTAGCGTTGCCGATGCTACGCCATTCGTGCTGGCCCTGAAAAGACCGATCGGCGACAGGGGCATGCGTGCGTCAGATTTTTGCAACGATCTCGCACCAAAACGCCGGTGTGGGCTACACGCGCCGCAAAAACCCTACGAACGTCGCAGCCGCCGAGCAGCCCGGTATCGCTACAATTCCATCTTTTCCCCGTGTTTGGACCATGAACGCTCCCGATCGTGCGCCGTTGCGGTTGACGCAGTTCTCGCATGGCGGCGGATGCGGCTGCAAGATCGCGCCCGGCGTGCTACGGCAGATCCTCGCCGGCACCGGGACCGGATGGCTGTCGCCGGACCTGCTGGTCGGCATCGAGACCTCCGACGATGCCGCCGTCTACCGGATCAACGAGCGCCAGGCGATCGTCGCGACCACCGATTTCTTCATGCCGATCGTCGACGATCCCTACGATTTCGGTGCGATCGCCGCAACCAACGCGATCTCCGACGTCTACGCGATGGGCGCGACGCCGTTGTTCGCCTTGGCGCTCGTGGCGATGCCGGTCGACCGGCTGCCCGTCGAGACGATTCGCCGCATCGTCGAGGGTGGCCAGGCGGTATGCGCGAAAGCAGGCATTCCCGTGGCCGGCGGGCATACGATCGATTCGGTCGAGCCGATCTACGGTCTCGTGGTCATCGGACAGGTCGACCCCGACGCCATCAAGCGCAACGCGGGCGCAGAACCGGATGACGCGCTGATTCTCGGCAAGCCGCTCGGCGTCGGCATCTACAGCGCCGCGCTGAAGAAGGATCGCCTTCGGCCCTCCCGTTATAAGGCGCTGATTGACATGGCGACCCAGCTCAACACGCCGGGAATTGCGCTGGGGCGCGAACCCGCCGTCCGCGCGCTGACCGACGTCACCGGATTCGGGCTATTGGGTCATCTGCTCGAGATCTGTCGCGCGTCGGGCGTCGGCGCGACGGTCGATTTCGCGCGGATACCACTGTTACCCAATGCGCTCGACCTCGCGCGGCAGGGATTCGTCACCGGCGCGTCGGGCCGCAATTTCGCCGGTTATGGGTCCGATGTGACGCTCGCCTCGTCGATCGGCGACGCCGAGCGCGCCCTGTTGACGGATCCGCAGACGTCCGGCGGTCTGCTCGTCGCCTGCGCCCAGGAGGGTGTAGAGGCGGTGCTGGCCCTATTCCGCCACGAAGAATTCGAGCATGCTTCGGTGATCGGCGAATTCGTCGGCGGCGTGCCGCATGTGACGGTAGCATGAGCAGCGCCCGGTCGTCCCAAGGTGCAAATTGCTCCCCCTCTGAGGGCAGCGCAGCGGCGAGGGCCGCAACCGCGGGGGTCCGTGGAGCCCGGCGGAATTTAGTGCCGCCTGTGCTGTCAGCTTCAATGGCGCTCCCGCTGTGTCAGCGTAAGGGATGGGTGCGCCCACGCGACTGGAGGATGCCATGGCCGTAACCCGACCCGACCGCGCGACCAAGTCGCGGACCCTCACCGCGCGCAACGTCCTGCTCGCCACCTTCGAGCACGTGCGCGCGCAGACCGAAGCGCTTGCCTTGCCGTTGTCGCCCGAGGACTGCGCGCTGCAATCGATGCCCGACGCGAGCCCCGTCAAGTGGCATTTGGCGCACACGACGTGGTTCTTCGAAACGTTCGTGCTGGCGCCTCATTTGCCTGGATACGTCGCGTATGATCCGGCGTTCCGCGTGCTGTTCAATTCCTATTACGAAACGGTGGGTGACAAGCATCCGCGACCGGAGCGCGGGCTGATTTCGCGGCCGGACTTGACCACGGTGCACGATTACCGAGCCCACGTCGAGCACGCGATGCGCGATATCTTGAAACATGACGTCGCGCCGGATCTCGCCGCGCTGATCGAGCTTGGCGTCAATCACGAGCAGCAGCATCAGGAGCTGATCCTCACCGACGTCAAGCACTTGTTCTCGCGCAATCCGGCCAAGCCGGCGTACGAACCGCGCTGGCCGCTCCTGCCGGTGCGACCCGAACCCTTGCGCTGGCACAGTTACGCGGGCGGGCTCGATTGGTTCGGCCACCGCGACGGCGGCTTTGCGTTCGACAACGAATTACCATCGCATCAGGTGTTCGTCGCGCCGTTCGAGCTCGCGTCGCGGCCGGTGACCCACGGCGAATTCGCCGAGTTCATCGCCGACCGTGGATACGATCGACCCGAGCTGTGGCTGTCACTCGGCTTCGATGCGGTGCGCACGCACGGTTGGCGTTCGCCGCTGTATTGGGAGTATCGCGACGATGCCTGGTGGACGTTCACGCTACACGGCATGACGGAAATCGATCCGCATGCACCCGTCTGTCATGTCAGCTATTTCGAAGCGGACGCGTATGCGCGCTGGGCCGGTGCGAGGCTGCCGACCGAATTCGAATGGGAGATGGCGGCACGCGACGTGCCGCCCGGTGGCAATGGAGTCGCCACCGGCGCGTTGCATCCGTTGCCGGCGATGGGACTGGCCGATGCGAGCGTGCCCGGACAGCTCTATGGCGACGTCTGGGAATGGACGTCGTCGTCGTACGCTCCCTACCCGGGCTATCGGCCGGCCGCGGGCGCGATCGGCGAATACAACGGCAAGTTCATGTGCAACCAATACGTGCTGCGCGGCGGCTCGTGCGTCTCGCCCGCGTCGCATGTTCGCGCCACGTACCGCAATTTCTTTCCGCCCGAGGCGCGCTGGCAATTCTCGGGGTTGCGGCTCGCGCGCGACATTAGTTAGCTACGCTGCGTAAAACACTGCGAAGTCGCGCGCCGGATCCTGCCAGCAGCGCACGTGGGCGAAGCCGGCTTTTTGCAGCATGGCGGTGAACCCGGCCGGCGTGTATTTGTACGAATTCTCGGTGTGGATGCGCTCGCCGGCCGCAAACGTGCGCGCGCCGCCGGGCATGTTGACCACCTGCTCGCGCTTGGCTTCGAGGTGCATCTCGACCCTGCCCCGCTGCTCGTCGTAAAACGCCACATGAGCGTATTGCGCCGGATCGAAGTCAGTCGTCAGCAGACGATTCACGTGGCGCAGGATGTTGCGATTGAACGCCGCGGTAACGCCGAGCGCATCGTCGTACGCGTCGGCTAGGCGCCACGGATCCTTCCTGGTGTCAACGCCGATCAAGAGACCGCTGCCGGGCACGCCGGCGCAATGCCGATAAATGTCGGTCAGCAGGAGGTGCGCGTCGACCGGTGAGAAGTTGCCGATCGACGAGCCGGGGTAGAAGAACAGCGC
>CATPAO010000288.1 GCA_955652025.1 Casimicrobiaceae bacterium | reverse complement strand
GCACTTGGAAGCTCGCCGCAACGCCGGCCGCATTTGTATTCACGTGTGCACTCGCGCAGACGCAATCGCTCGCCGGTCCCGAAGCGAGAAACATGGAGCAGGTCGGCTATCACGACTTGCAGGCGCGGAGCGCGTATCAGCCCGTCGTCAAAGAGCAGAACGGCCGCTGGATCGCGTACATCGGGCACCACGGAGGGACCGAGCGCGCGGCAAAGCCGTTGAATGCGCTCACCGGCGTTCCCGAATTCAACGGCACGTCGATTCTCGATGTCACGAATCCGCGTGAGCCGCGCTACCTGGCCCACATCCCGGGCGAAGCAGGACAAGGCGATAGCGGCGGCGCGCAGATGGTCCGGGTCTGCGGCGGAACCGAGCTTCCCGAGGCCGACCGCGGCAAGTTTTATCTGCTCCGTACGTTCGGCAATTCCGCGCACGAGATTTGGGATGTGACCGACCCGGCCAAACCGGCACTGGTCAGCCGGATCGGCCAGCTCAAAGCCACACACAAGAACTGGTGGGAATGCGACAGCGGCATCGCGTATCTCGTCTCGGGCATCGACGGCTGGCGCACGCGGCGCATGACGCAAGTTTACGACCTGTCCGATCCCGCCCATCCGCGTTTAATCCGCAACTTCGGCCTGGACGGTCAGCAACCGGGCAGCGTCGGCGACGCGCCGGTCGAATTGCACGGCCCGATCTCAACCGGCCGCGCCGGCAACCGCGTCTACTTTGGCTATGGCACGAACAAGGAGGGCATCGTGCAGATCGTCGACCGGGAGAAACTCCTGTCCGGTGTGTCCGAGCCGACGCCGGCGAACCTGCGCTACCCCGAAATCGGTCGCCTCGTGATGCCGCCCAACGTCGGCGCGCATACCGCATTTCCCCTGCTGGGCGTCGAGGTGAACGAGTTTGCGCACGACAAGCAAGGCGGCAAGCGCGACTTCGTGGCGATCGTCGACGAATCGCTCGTCAACGAATGCGACGAGTCACGACAGATGCTTTGGATCGCCGACATCACCGCGGAAGCGCGCCCGATGGGCGTCGCCAGCTGGACCGTGCCCGAGGCCTCGGGTCAGTTCTGTGCCCGCGGCGGACGATTCGGCACGCATTCGTCCAACGAGAATTTCACGCCGATCTATTACAAGCGCGTGCTGTTCCTGGCGCACTTCAACGCGGGGGTTCGCGCGATTGACGTTCGCGACCCGTACCATCCGCGCGAAATCGCGTATTACGTTCCGGCGGTGACCGCGAACACCGAACCGAGGTGCGTGAAGGTGAACGGCGTGGATCGGTGCAAGACGGTGATCCAGACCAATAACGTCGAGGTGGACGACCGCGGCTACATCTACGCGGTCGACCGGGCCAACACGGGACTGCACATCCTCTCGCTCACGGGCGAGGCGCGTTCGGTCGCGAACTTTCCGCGCTGAACGCCGGAACTACGGATTGCCGGTCTCGCGCGCCAGCCGATCGACTAACGAAGCCAGCTCGTCGGCGCTGACATCGGACACCGCGAGCCAATCCATCCCCAATCCGGTCGCATGGGCGACATTGAAGCCGCGCACGGTCCGCAATGCCGACGGCGGCGCCCGCGCCGACTGCGGACGCACGAACACATCGATCGTATGATCGCGCACGCGATAGACGAGCGTCGCGACCGGATGGCGGTCGAGGTAATCGATTCGTCCTCCGGTCAATGCAAATCCGTCCTGCGCGAAGTCGCGCACCGGCGGTGAATAGTCGAGCCGTGCCGAGAGCCACGGCTTCACCGTATGCTGATTGGACGACGCGACCTGGATCAATTGATTGCCGAGGGTCGCCCGGACGTGCGTCGTCACCGCCTCGGTCGCGAGGTCCTCGTTCGCGCGCCAATCGAGGACCGCGGTGCCGACGAACAACGCGAGCGCGGTTGCCGCACATCCGGCAAGCGCGCCGCCAGTAAGCCAACGCCAGCGGTCGTCGATCGAACGCGATCGTGCCGGCGCCCGGGGACGCATCGCTTCGAGCGTCGCCTCCACGCGTGCGCGCAATGCGGGCGGCGCGGAATAGCGGGGCGCCTCGGCGCGGACACGCGCGCGCAATGCGAGCAGCTCGTCGTGCTTCGCCGCGCAACTCGGGCACGAGCGCAAATGCTTCCTGACCGACAGACTGCGCAGCCGATCGACCTCGCCGTCGGCGTACGCCGCGATCAACGTCTCGGCATCATGGCAATTCATCGCACGCTCCGCGAGGGTTGTCCGCCGATCGCAAGGAGTGTCGGCGAGCGTTGCAACAGTCCGCGCGCGCGGGCGAGGCGGGACATGACGGTGCCGATCGGAATGTCGGCAATGCGCGCGATCTCCTTGTACGACAATTCCTCCAGTTCGCGCAAAACGAGGACCTCGCGGTACTGCAGCGGCAGCTCGGCCACCGCCTCGGAGAGCGCGCGTATTTCGGCGTTCCGAATCGCCGCCTGCTGCGGGTCGACCGCCGCGAGATCGACGGTCGTCTCGATCGTGTTGTCCTCGTCATGCACGATTTCCGCCGGCCGGTTGCGGCCGAGCCAGTCGTAGAAGGCGTTGCGCACGATCGCCAGGAACCACGCCCGCGCGTCGCTGCCGTGGAGCGAACGCATATATTTGAGCGCGCGGATGCAGGCGTCCTGGACGACGTCCTCGGCGTCGTGGGTGTCACGCGTCAGCCACCGCGCCAGGTTATAGGCGGCGTCCAGGTGCGGCATTACCAGCTCCTCGAAGCGGGAGTGATCGGACAAGCCCAATCTCCACAGTTACCTGCAAGACCTCGGTCGCGGCCAAGTTATTCCCGACCGTATGCTGCGCCATCCCGGCCGGCCACGAAATGGGCGGGAATATTTTCGGTGGAGGAGAGGTATTGCATCGCGTAATCCCTCATTCATCGCAACGAGGAGCCGCACATGAGACATCCGATCGATCGGCGAGATTTCCTGAAACTGGCTGGGCTGGGCGGGGTCGTATTCGCCTCGGGTCTCGGTGCTCCGCGCAATGCAACGGCGGCGGCGGCAAAACCCGGCGAGTACGACGACTTCTACTTCGTTCAACTATCGGACTCGCACTGGGGCTTCGAGGGGCCGCCCAATCCGGACGCCAAGGGAACGCTCAAAAAGGCGGTCGCCGCGGTCAATGCTTTGGCCGAGCCGCCCGACTTCATCGTGTTCACCGGCGATCTCACGCATACCACCGACGATCCGAAGGAGCGGCGGCGGCGCCTGGCGCAATTCAAGGAGATCGTCGGCGAGCTCAAGGTGAAAGACGTGCACTTCATGCCGGGCGAGCACGACGCTTCGCTCGACAAGGGCGAGGCGTACCAGGAGTTCTTCGGCAAGACGCAATTCACGTTCGACCACAAAGGCGTGCATTTCATCGCGCTCGACAACGTGTCCGATCCGCGCGCTTCCCTCGGCGACGAGCAGT
This sequence comes from Casimicrobiaceae bacterium, assembly GCA_955652025.1. GTDB lineage: Bacteria > Pseudomonadota > Gammaproteobacteria > Burkholderiales > Casimicrobiaceae > VBCG01. The sequence continues at coordinate 6,495 of CATPAO010000288.1, read as the reverse complement.
TGCAATGGCTGGCCGCCGACCTCAAGGCGCAGCCCGACAGCGCGAACATCGTCGTGCTGACGCACCGGCCGTTGTTCGATCTCTATCCGCAGTGGGATTGGGCGACGCGCGACGGCGCCAAGGCGATCGACCTGATGCTGACGAAGCCGCACGTAACGGCGTTCTACGGCCACATCCATCAGGAGCACCACAAGATGACCGGGCACATTGCGCATCACGCTGCCAAGTCGCTGATGTTTCCGCTCCCGGTGGCGGGCTCGCAGCCGCAACGGACGCCGCTGCCGTGGGACCCCGCGCAGCCGTATCGGGGACTGGGCTTTCGCAACATCGAGGCGGAGGCAAAGGACGCGAAGTTCGCCCTGACCGAACTCCCGGTCCAGAAGGCTTGACGTCATGCGCATGCAAAGACGACGACTGACATTAGCGTTGGGCGGCCTCTTGCTCGGCGCCGGAACGATCCGCCTGGGATCGGCCGCGGCGCCCAGGGAAAAGCTGATTAAGGTGCTGGCGCGGCGATTCACTTACTCGCCCGACAAAATCACGCTCCAAAAAGGCATGCCGGTCGTGTTCGAACTGACGACGGCCGACGTCCTGATGGGTTTCAGCATTCCCGATTTCGGCGTCCGCGCCGACATCGTCCCCGGCAAGGTCGCGAAGGTGCCGCTGACGCCGGACAAGGTCGGCACGTTTACGTTCCTGTGCGACATCTTCTGCGGGTCGGGGCACGAAACGATGAACGGGACGATTACCGTGGTCGCTTGACCTTCACCTGGACGGCCGCCCGCGCTCGCGTCGAATCGCTCGGCGTCAGCGCAGCGGCTGCCCCTCCGGCGAGGGCTTGGGCGCCAGGTGACGCATCGTTTCCCGCGCACGGGCCAGCGTTGCCATCACGGTGCCGATCGGCACGCCGAGCAGCGCGGCGATTTCGGCGTACGACAACCCCTCGACGGCGACCAGCACCAGGACTTCGCGCTCATCGAGCGGCATCCGCATCATACGATTCAGCAAGTCGTCGGCATCGGGATGGCCGGAATGGACGGTCCCTCGCGGATTTTCCGGCGAATTCGCCGGATCGTCGAAGAGGCGAGACGTACGCCGTCCCCATGCGTCCCGCGGCGGCGATGCGCCATCGCGATGCAGGCAATGCATGAGCGTGAAGAGCCCGGTGCGCAGAGACGACGACGGCGGCAACGTTTCGCGCCTTCCGCGGGCGCTCTCGAGCGTCTCCAGAACCAGGTCGTCGGCGCGAAGGAGGTCGCCCGTCAGCACGCGGGCGTAGCGCCGAAGGCGCGGCAGCGCCGCAACGAGGTCGGAGCGGGACAGGGAGTCGGGCGGAGGCATAGGCGGCATACGCGCAACCGCGAGCTTCGGCTGCGACGCGTTCCGTTCGGTGAATCCCCCAATGTCGTGAATAGGTTCAATCGGCGCCGCGGAATATCGTCGCGGCGAATCGGTTAGCCGGTCAGGGACCCGAATCTGCAGCCTGAGATCGTGTATCGTTTGCAAAAGGCGCCCGCGTCGCGGGAATACAGGGAGAATGTGGGCCGGGGCGTCATCGAGTCGGAGCGCCACGCGGTTGGATACGAATGCTGCGTAACCGAGGCACTATCAAAGACGCACGCGTGCTGCGGCGCCCATCGCCGCAGGACGAGGTCGCGCTCGTCAGCCAAGTCGTCCGCGGCGACGTCACAGCATTCGAAACGCTTTTCCGGCGCTATTACCCGAAGCTTCGGCGCTTGCTGGAGCAGATGACGCGGCGTCCGCATTTGGTCGACGAGATTTTGAACGACACGATGCTGATCGTGTGGCGAAAGGCCGCGACGTTCAACGGGCGCTCGAAGGTCTCCACCTGGATCATCGGCATTGCGTTGCGCCGAAGCCTGAAGGCGATCGAGCGTTTCGACGAGGCGATCGACTTCGATCCGGATGCCGCCCCCGCTCCCGCGGAATCCGGACCGGAAGGGCAGCTCGTGCGGCAGGAGATGCGCGCGCGGCTCCGCGATGCGCTCCGTTCGCTGTCGCCTGAGCAGCGCGCCGTCGTCGAGCTGACGTATTTCGAGGGATGCACGTACCGGGAAATCGCGGCGATCGTCGGCTGTCCGGTCGATACCGTGAAGACGAGAATGTTCCACGCTCGGCGACGCCTCAAGGCGCTGCTGGAAGCGCGAGGGGAGGAAGCGGCATGACGGACCGCGTGATTCAGCTCGACCCCGCCGCGCACAAGGTCGCCGACGTGCTGTTGCCGTGGTTCGTCAATGAAACCCTGGAGGGCGACGAGCTCGCGTTCGTTCAGCGGCACGTGGAAGGGTGCTCGCGCTGCCAGCGAGAGGTCCTGTGGCTCCGCGAGTTCCACGCCGCTTGCGTTGCCGGCGAGGCGCTGCCGGGGGCATCGAACGCGTTTCGCAACCTGCGCCGCCAGCTGGAGAAACCGTCGCCCGCCCGGGCGCCGTTGCGCGATCGTTGGAATCTCGTCGGACCCTGGTCGCGCTGGCTGATCGCGGGCCAACTGGCCGCCATCGTGGCGCTCGGATCCTTGTGGCTGTCCGGTACCGAAGGTCCTGCGCAGTTCAGGACGTTGGGCGCGGCGACCGCTTCGGGGCCGACTACCGGTGATCTCGTGGTGGTCTTCGACCCGGCGATATCCGAATCCGACTTGCGCCGAATATTGCGCGGCGCCGGCGCGCGCGTCGTCGACGGCCCCACGGAAGCCAATGCATACGTGCTCGACGTGCCGGCGGACCGACGCCTGCCGGCGCTGCAACGGTTGCGATCCGAGCGCGGGGTCGTGCTGGTCGAGCCGCTCGCGGCGGGACGCGCCCGTTGAACATGATGCGCGGGCTGCTCCTGGCGGCGCTGTGCTTCTGCACGGTGGCGTGCGCGGGATTGGGTCGCGCGGCCGAAGCGCCGATCGACGGTCGCGCAACCGAGCGACAAGTGCTCGTGATGTTGCGCTCGGCCCCGTCGCATTTTCGTCCCGACATGGATTATGCGGGCGGCTACGACACGCGCGTCGGGCGTGAAGCACGACGGCGGATCACCGAGGCGCTCGCGCGCCAGTACGGCCTCACGATCGTCGACAGTTGGCCGATGCCCGCGCTGGGTGTCGACTGCTTTGTCATGGAGGCGATCGGCAACGCGTCGCTCGCGCCCCTCGTTGAACGGATGTCAGCCGACGCGCGGGTGGAATCGATTCAGTCGATGAATCTGTTCCGCGTTCTTGCTCATAACGATCCGCTTTACCCGCTGCAACCGAGCGCCAAGCTCTGGCATCTGGACGAGATCCACAAGGTCGCGACGGGGCGGCGGATACGTGTGGCGGAGGTCGACACGGGCGTCGAGGTCGATCATCCCGATTTGGCCGGCCAGGTGGCCGTGTCACGCAATTTCGTCGACGCGCGCACCGACGTGGCGGAGATGCACGGGACCGCAGTCGCCGGTATCATCGCCGCCCGTGCAGATAACGGCTTGGGTGTCGCGGGCATTGCGCCCGAGTCGCGGCTGATGGCGCTTCGCGCGTGCTGGCAGGTGCCGGGGGCGAGCGCGGCGGCGGTGTGCAACAGCTTCACGCTGGCGAAGGCGCTGCAGTTTGCGATCGACGAACGGGCGGAGGTCATCAATCTGAGCTTGGGAGGGCCGCGCGATCGCCTGCTCGAGCGTCTCCTCGACATTGCGTCGGCGCGTGGCATTGTGCTTGTCGCCGCCGTCGATGCGGACGTCCGGGACGGCGGCTTTCCGGCGTCGCACGCTGGGGTGCTTGCCGTCGCCGGAGACGGCGCGCACGATCTATCCGCTGAAATGCTGCTGGCCCCCGGACGAGACATTCCAACGACGATCACGGGTCAAAAGTGGGGCTTCGTCAGCGGATCATCCTTCGCAGCCGCGCATATCTCCGGGCTGGTCGCACTGTTGCGTGAGCTTGCTCCGAACCTTCCGCCGCAGCAGGTCCGCGAGGCGCTTTCGCCGCGGCTGCCAGCCGGTATTGTGGTCGCCGACCGCCGCGTCGTCGTCGATGCCTGCGCAGCGATTGCGAGGATAGGGGGCACCTGTGCCTGTGCGTGCGCAGTCGCGGGTGTCACGACGACGTCACCTCCTTGAGCGCGGCGTGCAGTATCGCGCGATCGTTCTTTGGATTGCGCTCGTTTCCGCTGACGCCTCGGCCCAGATCTCGGGCAGCGTGAATCTGGTTTCGGATTATCGTTATCGCGGCGTGTCGCTTTCTCACGGCGATCCGGCCGCGCAGATCGCCGTCGTCTACGACGATGCGCAAGGCTTCTACGCCGGCGCATTCGCGTCCACCGTTCGGTTGGCCGCGCCGTCGAATCGCGGCGCGCAGGGCATTGCCTTCGTCGGGTACGCCAAGCAATTGCCTTCCGGCGTGAGCTTCGAGGTCGGCGCCGACTACGCGGCGTTTACCGGAGCGCGAGGCTATGACTATCCGGAGGCGTACTGGGGCTTCACATTCGAGAATATCAGCGCAAGGTTGTATTACGCGCCGCGCTACTTCGGCTCGGACGGCGGGGCGGTGTACGGCGAATTGAACGGGGCGCAACGCGTGCACGATCGCGTCCGCTTGCTGGCCCACGTCGGCATCCTGCAAGTCAACGGCGCGAATCCCTACAGCGGATGGCCCGATCATCGCGTGTTCGATGGGCGCGCGGGCGTCGCGATCGATTTCGACCCGTTCAATGTCCAGCTGAGTTGGGTCGGGATCAGCGCGGCCACCGCGGCGTATCCGATCACCGGAACGCGAAGCCGAAACGGCGTGGTCTTGACGCTGTCACGGTCGTTCTAGCCGCAGCTCTCTTCTGTCTGCGCCCTCGGCCTCTCCGTGCGAATTGGAGCACGGGCGCACTCTTTGAGCCGTACCTCTAACGTGCGACGAATTTCCGGAATGGATCTTCGACGAGCCTGTTTACTTTTTTTTGCCACGATATTTCACGACGTACGCGCCGAAATTGAGTCGACCATTTTTTGCTCGTGCGACGGCCACAAACCAAATGAAACACTTGGCAGGAATAAGCAGGCGACATGCGTGTTCTCGTCATCGATAGATCGCTCGCGCGACAACGCGTCACCCGCTCGCGCTGCGCCTCTAGGTTTTCAGCCAACACTCGAGGAGCGAGGACCATGGAACGAGACACGTACGGAAGTCTCACGAAGAGCAGTGGAATAGCGACGAGAAGTCGGGCAGCGTTGTTCGCAGGTATCACCGCACTCACGCTCAATGTGGCGTATGCAAAACCGCCGCAGCCGCAGCCGCCACCACCGTGTCATCCCAATCCGCATATCGCGGAGGATAGAGAGGCGGTTCTCAACCGCGGCGATGTGCGCAATCTTCCCCAGCCGCTGGAGGATCGGCTCGCGGAATTGGCAGGCCGACCGCACAGCCAACTGCCGACCCAAGCCTATGCGGAGGCAGACCAACCGAGCCAGCTCTTTCAGTATTACCTGTTGGATTCCAATGGATTCGAGCCCAATCCCTTCACGAGCACGTTTGCGGGCATCAACGACACGGCCATGCTCACCGCGACCGGGCCGAACTGCGGCCTGCCCACGATCGCCTCGGTTCGGGTTGTGCTGGAGCCCAAGCCCGGCCTCCCCACCGATCCCAATAATGTGCGAGCCTTCATCGACATATTCACCGATGTTTCCGGGCTGTTCGTCATCAACAACGAGAGCGGATGGTACGAAGGTTGGATGATCCACGACCTGCGTGTCGCCCCCGTGGCCGCGGCGCTTGCAGGGGGCCGGGCGCAGTTCGGTACGATCACGGCCGCCGATGGCGGAGCGTTGCAAGCGAAGGGGACCCACCACAATGTGCCGGGCGAGATTTTCACCGTCGACGGCAATGCCGTGCATTTCCCCAACAGCACCGACCATTTTCCCGATCGGCAGACCAACGTGGTTCCCATCCAGCTCAGCATGGGTGCGTGGAATACGCTGCAGCAGAGCGACGGTCACGCGTATTGGGAATTCAATTACACGACGAACTGGATTCACCCGTTGTACGAGCTGCCCTTCACCGGGGGCATTCCAGGTTCGTTCGAAGCAGGTCAGATCGGCGCGCTGCAATCGATCATCCCCGGCTCCGGACCAGCGGGCGTGAAGAACGACCCGGTGCGCTACGGCGACAACCCGAACAACAAGGGCGTGTTGCAAGGGTCGGGTCCGCGTGATCCGGACAAGTTCGACGCGGGTGACGACGCCCAAAGAGAGTTTCGCCAACGATTCATCCCCAGCGGTCTCGCCAACGAAATATTTCTCGACGTCTACGAGCGGCTGACTTCGTTCGAACCGACGGTGACCGACTTCAAGAAGCGATTATTCGATGCCTACGCCGCGGAGGTGGCGCGCGTGGACGCAAACGGCGATGGGGTCATCTCCGCCGCGGAGGGCGATGTTGACACCGCCTCCGACGGTTTTCCGAACAACGAGCGCCTTTTCATACCGGCCACTCAATTCAATCGCTTCGCGGTCACGCGCGAAATCAACGAT
>CATPAO010000287.1 GCA_955652025.1 Casimicrobiaceae bacterium | reverse complement strand
GTGTTCTGGCACTCGATCGCCGGTGCAGCCGTCATCGGCGTGATCGCGCTTCTGCAGGCGTATGTCTTTCCCGGGGTGATTCCGATTCCGCCGGTCGGCAAGTGAGGCGGCGCGAGGGACCTTAAAGCGTCAGCTACGCCGGACACGGAGTTCGATTCAGGTTCCTAGCGCTCTCCGCTCGCGCAGCGCCTGCGCGAGCGTCCCGGCGTCGACATATTCGAGCTCCCCGCCGACCGGGACCCCGCGCGCGAGCCGGCTCACCGCAAGGCCGCGCGCGCGCAGCAGTTCGCCGATGTAGTGCGCAGTGGCCTCGCCTTCGTTGGTGAAATTGGTCGCCAGGATCACCTCGCGGACAACGGCGTCTGCGGCGCGCTTCAACAGCCGCTCGAGATGGATTTCCTTCGGGCCGATGCCATCGAGCGGCGACAGGCGTCCCATCAGAACGAAATAAAGGCCGGAGTAGGCTTGCGACTGCTCGACCATCAGCAGGTCGGCGGGTGTCTCGACCACGCACAGGAGCGCCGCGTCGCGCTTCGCCGAGCGGCACAGAGAGCAGATCGAATCCTCGGTGAAGGTATTGCACCGCTCGCAGTTGCGAATCGCGTGCGTTGCGTGCTCGAGCGCGCGCGAGAGTGCGAGCGCGCCGTCCCGATCATGCTGCAAGAGGTGCAACGCCATCCGCTGCGCCGCTTTCGGTCCGACGCCGGGCAGGCAACGAAGCGTTCGGGCGAGTTCGTCCAAGCTTGACAGCGGCTCCCGCGACGGCGCCGGACGCGGATCGGACGGGCGTGCCGCCACGGCCAGCGATTCCGCTTTAGAACGGCAGCTTGAAGCCCGGCGGCATCGGCATGCCCGCGGTGAGACCGCCCATTTTTTCCTGGGTCGTCGCTTCGACGCGCCGCACGGCGTCGTTCATCGCGGCGGCCACCAGATCTTCGAGCATGTCCTTGTCCTCGCCGAGCAGCGACGGGTCGATCGTGACGCGCTTGACGTCATGGCGGCCGCTCATCACGACCTTGACCAATCCCGCGCCGGCCTGGCCCTCCACCTCGAGGTGCGCGAGCTCTTCTTGCGCACGCTTCAAGTTGTCCTGCATTTGCTGCGCCTGCTTCATCAGCCCGGCGAGCTGGTTCTTCATCATGATCGGATCCTGAAGTTTCGGTCGGGCGACAGGCAAGCGTCGCCATGGCAAGACTTTACCGCACCCGATGGATGGACCCCGGGGCAAGCGCGAACAAGCTGCGCAAGAGCGCTGCTAACGCCAGCTGAAGCCGAGTCGAATGCGCTGACGGTCGACGCGTCGCAGGTGCCGATTGCGATTACCGCAGGTTCGGGGGTCGGTGCGTGTCCGTTCCCGGGCGCTGGTCCGCTCGAGCTGGCGATGTCGAACGAGAACGTGGTCGGCGTCGCGCCGACACGGATCGCGAAAGCCGGCGTTGAAGCGCAACGAGGCGCGCAACGTCGGCTCGTCGGACTCCTCTTCGCGGATGCTGGGTGTGTCCATCGGGGTCGACGCGTACCAAAGCAATTGGCGGACCAGAAAAAATTATCGCTTTTCATCAACCAGTTCGCGCGCCATCGACGCGTCTCGACTCGATCGTCGTAAGGAGCAGCGACAAAATACGCGTTGTAGCGCATTCTTGGTAGCGTACGGCACGCGCGCGATTACGGCGCCACGACACTACTTGTTGTGATCCGTGCCGAGCGGCTCGATCGTGTCCGGATTGATCCGTGCGTCGAAGCGCGATATCAGCTCGCGCACGAACGGTTCGTCGCGAAACGCCTGCTCGCCTTGCGCCTTGGCTTCGGCGCGGCCTTTTTTCTCCTGCGCCGCCAACGAGGATTCGGTCGCCGCGCCGACCTCGAATGCAAGCAGGAGCTTTCTGCCGGTTGCCGCTTCGAGGGCGGCCTTGAGTTTGTCGGCGTACGCCTTGTCGGCGAGGTGCTTGTGCGAGGCGGGCAGCGCCAGGGTCAACGCGTTGCCCTGCATCGATTTCAACTCGGTCTGCGCAGCGAGCTGAGCCGCCATCCCTGCGAGCTTGAGCCTTGCCACGAACGCGGGCCACGCGGAGGGCTCGGTCTCGAGTGGAATCACGTCATCGCGTGCGGCCCCCGCCGGCGCGACGCTCGAGCGCAGTGGCGGTGGCGCCGCTGCGCGAAGTGCCGCAACGTTGGAAGTGTCGGCGCGCGCGAGGCGCGGCGATGTCTTCGGGGCCGTGGAGCCTTCTTCTCGCCCGGCAACGGCGCGGCGATCCGATGTCGCGGGCTCGAAAGCGAGCAAGCGCAGGAGCGTCATCGCGAAACCGGTTTCTTCGTCGGGCGCGAGCGCGAGATCGGCCCTGCCCTGCGCGCATATCTGGTAGGCGAGCTGAACGCTTTCGGGCGAAAAGCGCGTCGCGTAACCATTGATCTGCGCCGCGTCGCCGAAATCGGCCGCCGCGGCGGGCACCACCTGCGCCACCGCCACGCGATGGAACAACGACGTCAGCTCGTCGAGCGCATTGGCGAACGCAAGCCCGCGCGCGGCCAGCGCACGAGCCTCCGCCAGGAGCGCGGGGCCGTCGCGCGCCGCCAGCGCGTCGGCGATCCGGTAGACGTGATCGCGATCGACGGCGCCCAGCATGGTGCGCACCACCGATTCGCGCACTTCGCCGGCGCCAAACGCGATCGCCTGGTCGAGCAGCGAGAGCCCGTCGCGCACACTTCCCTGCGCGGCGCGCGCCAACAGCGCGACCGCCGCCGGATCGTACGCAATCTGCTCCTGGCCGAGAATCGCCGAAAGCCGTGCGTCGATCAAGGCCGGCGGCAGCGGCTTCAGATTGAATTGCAGGCAGCGCGACAGCACCGTAACCGGGATCTTTTGCGGGTCGGTCGTCGCGAGCACGAACTTGACGTGCTCCGGCGGCTCCTCGAGCGTCTTCAGCATCGAATTGAACGCCGGCTTCGACAGCATGTGGACTTCGTCGATCAGGTAGACCTTGTAGCGGCCCACCGTCGGCGCGTACCGCGCGTTGTCCAGAATCTCGCGCATGTTGTCGATGCCGGTATGCGACGCGGCGTCGAGCTCCAACAGGTCGACGAAGCGTCCCGCGTCGATCTCGACGCACGCCGCGCAAACGCCGCACGGCGTCGGCGTGACGCCCGTGAGGCAATTGAGGCTCTTGGCGAGAATCCGCGCAATCGTCGTCTTGCCGATGCCGCGCGTTCCCGTGAGCAGATAAGCGTGATGTAATCGCCCGCGCGATAGTGCATTGGTGAGCGCGGTGACGACGTGCTCCTGGCCGACAAGCTCGGCGAACGTCTTCGGCCGCCATTTGCGCGCCAGAACTTGGTAGCTCATCCGGGCGATTCGATTACGAAGCTGATTCGAAGCTCAGGCTCTTTGCCGTCAGACCGGTGAGACGCGGCGCGAGCCGACAAGTAACAAAGTATCAGGTCGATCTGACGAAAAAATTGGGGGTGGCGAGCCGTTCCCCCGGCACTTGCAGAGAGACGCTTTGGCTGCTTCCTTCCGGACCTGACCAGGTTCACGACCATGCAATGCGGGGCGACCCGCCGTTGTAGCGTTGATTATACGCACTCGCAAGGTGGCCATCGCTATAATCGGACGAGAGCTCATGCGTGATCCGACGAAACCGGTCAGAAGCGCCTTTGGTCGTGCGCTTGTTGCCGGCGTCTTGACGCTGCTTGGAAGCTGCGGGCCGTCGCCTCCACTTACACCGCAGCAAGGCGGCGAGCTCGTCGCGATCGTGCGTCCCGGACCCGCCTCGTGGTTCCCGGGACCCGACGGCGAGCTGGTCGGGTTCGATCACGATCTGCTCGCGCGCTTCGCGCGCGAGCAGTCGTTACCGCTTCGCGTGATCACCACAGGGAGCGCAAGC
>CATPAO010000286.1 GCA_955652025.1 Casimicrobiaceae bacterium | reverse complement strand
CGCATACAGCGCTGACCTGTGGACTCCACCAGGCGCAGGGCGATTGTGTAGCAGCGCTGGCGGCGGACCTGCAAGATCCTCCCGAATTTATTCCCGCACTGCTCGCCGAGTGGAGAAAAGGCGCTCAGGTCGTATGGGCAGCCCGGCATGAGCGCCGGGGCGAGCAGAGCGCGGGCCGCGAGGAGCAACACCAGCGGTAGCAGGAATCCGAGCAGATGCCAGTTGGCGAACAGGAAGAAATTGCTGATAAGGGCATCGGCGATCCCCGTGTGCTGCGGCGCGATTCGATAGCCGAGTATCGAGATTGGACCGACGTACGATGTGTATGCGACAAGCGCCGCTCCGCCTGCGATGCCGAACGCGACGAGAACACCCATCGTCCTGCGCGGCACATAGACCGCGACGAGTCCGGGTATCAGCGTCGCCAGCCAGACCCAACCCGGCGTTTTCAGCATCGGCAGCGCCGCCGCACAGAGGATGGACAACGACGCGTCGCGCCACGATCGGCGGCGCGTCCAATTGGCGAACGCGAGGAACGCGAACGCATACACGACCGCGACCGCCAGATCCGCGTAACCGGCCAGCGCGGCGTGAACGTCGATGAATGGAAGAGACGCAATCACGTAGGCGACCGCGACTGCCGGCAATCGCGCGAACTCGAGGCGCCGCAACTGGCCATAGACGCCGAGCGCTAGCGCCGCTAGGAACAGTGGCCAAGCGACGTTCACCACGGCGTCGTCGTACTCCCCCCAGGCGAGCGCCCCCCATACCTGAAGCAGCGGCACGGTGCCGGGATACGTTGCATGTGCATCGGTGAACACGTCGCCTGTCATGCCGATCCAGGTCATCTCGTCTACGAACGGGACCAGGCGCCGGTACTCGAACCACACACGCGCCTTGGTCGACCACTGCGCCGCGGCGTCCCAGGGGAACAGCGGGCGCAACAGCGCTTCGTTGAGAGCGAGCAAGACATGAAGGAGCACCAGCGTCCACAAGAACCATGTCAGCGCGCGCTGCCACGTCGGATTGCTCGCGGCGACGCCGGGCATCGGCGCGACATGCAATTCCCGGCGCGCAAGCAGGCCGGCCGCCGCGGCCAGCACGAACGCAAGGAGCGCGGGCAACCAGAACGTCCACGGGACTCCCACCAAACTCAGCAGCCGCAGGATCAGCGTGATGACGATTGAGCCAACGACGTAGCCGTACCCGACAATCGTCGCGACTGCACCCGGCCCGCGTGGCAACACCAACAGCGCCACCAACGCGGCGCCGAGCCCGAGCGCGAGCGCTTGCGAAGCGACCAGCGCAAGCGCGTTCACGGCAGCACTCGATAGAGCTGGCCAACGCCGGCGTCAAGTACGCGCTCGGCCCTGAGCGGCGGACCGCCATCCCAGCGCAACGCTTGCGCCGCTGAATCGTAGACGACGCCGCTTCGCGCATAGAAACATAGCCAATCGCCGGGGCGATAGCGATCGAAGCCGTACAGATTTCGGTGATAGGAAATCGAAAGCGTGTTGAACGGTAGAAGGTGATACCCGCCGCGGACGCGAAGCCACGCGTCGTCGGACCCGAAAAACACGCGGCCGGGCCGCTCCGCGATACGCTCGCGCGATTGCTCGACGAACGCGAACAGCGGACCGTCGAGCGCGGCGAGCCGCTTGTCGCGCCACGATTTTCCGCCAAGCGTCGCCACCGTGTTCGCTTCGACGCGCCCGAGATTGGCGAGCCAGCGTAGATCGACGAAGAGCCACCCCGCAAGTGCGATGATGAACGCACCGACGACGACCGATTGCCGTGCACTCTTTCGCTGCCAGGCGATCCACAGCGCCAACGCAAGCAGCGTCGCGAGACCAACGAAGAGCGTAAAGGGAAACGCGTGATATTGACCGCCGAGAAATACGACGTTGATCGACTGGTTGCTCCAATGCTCGACGCGGAACCACGTTCTTGCGGCCTCGAGCGCCGTCCCTGCCGCGGAAGCGCTCACGGCGCGAACCGCGACGATCGACGCGCCGCGCGGCGGTAGCCCGGTGACGATCAGGCCGACGCCGGTGATCGGTCCGTTCCAGTTTGGATCGCGATCGAGTTGCGCGCGCACACCGCGCGGGGTGACGACGTCGGCTGGATGCGTGAACGTCCGTCCGCCGCCCAGCGGCGAACGCCAGAACACCGCGACCCGCTGACGGTCGGTCAAGCCGAGCGCGTCAATTTCGATCGCCGCGTAGTCGGGCGCATCGAGTTGTGCCGTCGGCAGCGCGGCGATGAACGCACCGTTGGTGTCGAGCCGCTCGATCGTCAAAGCGCCATCGCGCGCGATCGCCTGCCCACCGACAACATGGAATCGGTCCGCCGACCATTCAAGCGTTGCCGTCGACCCGCCCCACCGGACGCCGGCAAAGGCCAGCGCAACCAGCGCGACGACCGCAGCGCTGACCGCGGCGACGATCAATGCGCGGCGCACGACGCCCGGCACGACGGAGCCCGCCGCCAATACGCGCTCGACGCTCAAGCCGCGGCCCCGCGCGCTGCCCGAGGACGGGCATAGTTGCCGAAAATGATGAGCGCGCGACCCGCTACGTTGTCACAGCTGAATTCGACCAGTGCTTGGTCGTAGTCCATTGCCCGAGTCGGGCGCTGGCCCGCACGCAACGCGCGAATCCCAGCGGTTACAGAGCCGACGCAATGCTCGTCCTCGGTCAGCGCCGTGTACATCAGACGCGCCGCGCCTTCCGGCCGCTCATCACGCATAGGAAGGCGTGCAAGGGATCGTTCCGATGCGATTGCCGGAACAGACACTGATACAGACTCCCCACGAAGCACAGCGGCCATTCAAAGTCTGGCGACGCGCCTACAATTGAAACTCGTCCCGCGCGAGGCAGACGTGAAAATTGCGATCATAACTGCGACAACGACCGACAAGATTACCGGGGTGGCGGAGTACCTGATTAACCTTATCCAGAATCTGCAATCCATCGACGCCAACAATCAGTACTACATTGTCACGACCAAAGACAATAGCTACATGTTCGATATCACGAATCCCAATTTCCTGGAAATAGTATTGCCGATCAGGCAAAAACCATGGCTTGTCATGAGGCTGCTCTACCACGCCTGGCAGAATATATATCTCCCCTTGTGGTGCAAAGTCAAAAGAATCGACCTCGTGCATTTGCCCAATACCCTGTTCGCATCGCCCTTCATGGATTCTGTAGTTACGATCCACGACATTACGGAACTCAAGACCCGAAAATACTCACAGCTCAGAACCCTCATAAGAAAAATGATGATACTCACCGCCATCCATTTCTCGCGGAGAGTAATTTCCGATTCCGACAGCACGACTCGCGACTTGAATGCGATGGGTGCGAATAACGCCATCACGATTCACTTGGGTTTCGACGACACGTATTCGGGGCACGACTTCGATGCGGCCCAAGAGGACCGCATCCTGAACGATTACAAGGTGGAGAAAAACAAGTACGTGATTTGCATCGGAACGATCATGAAGCACAAAAACATACCGAACATCATACAAGCATTCGGTCGCATTCCAGAACATGTCGGAAATTACAAATTACTGGTTGTCGGCGCGCACGACAATGCGTATCAGGACGTCGTGGCCGCCATTGCCGACAACGAGCTCTCGAGCAAGGTTTCCTTGTTGGATTACGTCGACTCACAAGAAAAGCGGGTCCTGTTGAGAAATGCGAAGCTGTCATGTTTGATCAGCTCCTATGAGGGTTTCGGCCTTCCGGTGCTGGAGTCACAAGCGGCGGGTGTCCCCGTATTGATATCGAACGTTTCTGCGTTGCCCGAGGTCGCCGGAGAAGGTGCGCTCAGCGTCGACCCGAACGATATTGCCGCAATATCGGACAAAATGCTTTCCTGCTTGACTGATGACGAGCTGCGGGCGTCTTTGATAGCCAGGGGCCGGGAAAATATCAGCCGCTTCTCCTGGCGACGATGCGCTATCGAAACGCTGCAGGTGTATGAGAATGCGCGTGACCCGCAATGAGCGAAGATCGTAGAATCTACGTCGTGACCGGCGGCTCGGGGTTCATCGGCACCAGTTTGATCTCCGAGCTCGAGAAGGCAGCGGCAAGGATTGTCAACCTCGATGTCGAGGCACCGAACGAGCGTCGCCACGCCGCGCATTGGACCCAGTGCGATATCATGGACTTCGACAAGTTGGGTGCGATATTCGTGGAGCGACGTCCCACGCATGTCGTCCACTTGGCGGCGCGGACCGATATCGATGGCGAAACGCTTCGCGATTACAATGTAAACGTTCAGGGCACATTGAATGTCTTGAATGCGATCAAACATGTTGGAACCGTAGAACGCCTGATCGTTACGTCGACACAATTCGTCCACCAGTTCCGCGGCAATCCCAAGCATGACGAAGACTTCGCTCCCTATACCGTATATGGTGAAAGCAAGGTCGAAACGGAAAAGCTGACACGCGCCGCCGAATTAGAATGTATCTGGAGCATCGTCAGGCCGACCAACATCTGGGGGCCCTGGCATCCGAGATATCCGCACGAATTCTGGCGTGTAGTGGCGGAACGCAAATACCTGCATCCTGGCGCGGATAAAGTGCGACGGTCCTATGGTTACGTCGGGAATGTGGTTTGGCAGATGATGCGAATACTCGGTGCGCCTGCCCTGAGCGTCTCGGGGAAAGTCTTCTATGTAGGCGACCGGCCCATCGATCTACTGGATTGGGTAAACGGCTTTTCCACGGCGCAGACCGGGCGCAAAGTCTTCGTTGTTCCCCGGGCATGCGTAAGACTGCTCGGCCTCGTCGGAGACGTGTGCAAGGCAGTCAACGTGGGATTTCCCATTACGACCTCCCGCTACAGGAGCATGACCACCGAGAATGCAGTCGATATGGAGAAGACGTTTGAGGTCTTGGGTGAACCACCGTATTCGCTCGAAGCGGGCATCGCCGAAACGGTCGAGTGGATGAAGGAATATCATCCAAAGCTTATCCAGATTTGATCGGCGTCTGATCTCGCTCCGCACGGTCTCGCGGACTCGTCTGGCATTAGAGCGGCGCGGGCTCTGTAACCCGGGCCGTGATACCGGACAAGGATGTTCTCACAGCGTGACAAAAATACTTAACATTCCTTTATACGATCGAGGTCTCATTTCTGCGGTGCAGGACGTTGTTGGAATTTCTGCGGGCGGGGCGGACAGACTCAATCGATGCATCAGCGCAACGGGCGCCCATGGACTGGTATACGCCCAGAAGCATCCTGAATTTGCCGAGATTTTGCAGAGTTTCTACTGCAACCTGCCGGATGGGGTGCCGGGGGTTTGGATAGGGCGGCTCAAGGGGGCCAAAGGAATGGATCGTTGTTATGGACCCGATTTTTTCCGCGAGGTGGTCGTTGCGAGCCGCGACAAGCCGATAAGACATTTTCTCTGCGGCGGAAAGCCCGGCGTGGCTGACGAGTTGAAGCATGCTTGCGAGACTCGGTTCGGTAATCATAATATTGTGGGTACGTACTCTCCGCCGTTCCGGGAGATGACCGAGCGCGAATGCCAATCCCTGGCCGAAAATATCAATGAGAAAGGTGTCGATATCCTTTGGATCGGCATCAGCACTCCGAAGCAGGAGATATTCGCCCATCGACTGGTCAAATACCTCCGTGTTCATTTTCTTGTCACGGTCGGGGCCGCCTTCGATTTTCATACAGGGAAGATGAGACAAGCGCCAAAATTGATTCAGAGTATGGGCCTTGAATGGTTGTTCAGGCTTTGCTTGGAGCCGAGACGGTTGCACCGTAGGTATTTGCAGATCGTGCCCCTTTTTATTCTCTACAATCTAAGAGAAGTCATGAGCGCGATTAAACCGAACGATGGCCGGTGATGGCAAACGAAAAAACAGCATTGGTTTGCGGAGCTGGCGGGTTCATCGGCGGGCACTTGGTGAAGCGGCTCAAGAGGGAGGGGTATTGGGTTCGGGGCGTAGACATCAAGCTTCACGAATACCGGGAAACGCCGGCGGACGACTTCGTCGTGGGAGATCTGCGCGACCCCCTGCTTTGCAAGACGATCACTGACCGGGCATTTGACGAGGTGTATCAGCTCGCGGCTGATATGGGGGGAGCCGGATTTATTTTTTCCGGCGATCATGACGCCGAAGTCATGCATAACTCGGCCACGATCAATTTGAATATGCTGGAGGCCTGTCGGATCGAAGGTGCCAAGAGAATCTTTTATTCTTCGTCAGCGTGCATCTATCCGGAACACAATCAGCTGGATCCGGATAATCCCAATTGCTCCGAGGATTCGGCGTATCCCGCGGCACCCGATAGCGAATACGGTTGGGAAAAGCTCTTCAGCGAGCGGCTCAATCTCGCCTATGGGCGAAATTACGG
>CATPAO010000285.1 GCA_955652025.1 Casimicrobiaceae bacterium | reverse complement strand
GGCACAAGGTGGCGCTCAAGGACCTGGGGGTCGGCGACACGGTCATTAAGTACGGCATCGACATCGGCAAGGTCGTCGCGCCGATTAAAACCGGGCAGCACGCCCACGTCCACAACATCAAGACGAAGCGCTGGTGACCGCCATGGAACACAACTTCAGAGGTTATCGCCGCGAGAATGGTCGCGTCGGCATCCGCAATCACGTCGTGATCCTGCCGGTCGACGATTTGTCGAATGCCGCGGCGGAGGCGGTCGCGAACAACATCAAGGGCGCGCTCGCGATTCCGCATCCCTATGGGCGTCTGCAGTTCGGCGCCGACCTCGACTTGCATTTCCGGACCCTGATCGGCGCCGGGAGCAATCCCAACGTGGCGGCGGCGGTAGTGATCGGCATCGAGGATAGCTGGACGCAGAAAGTCGCCGACGGCATCGCCGCGACGGGGAAGCCGGTCGCGGGTTTTGGCATCGAGCTGCACGGCGACCACGACACGATCATGCGGGCTTCGAAGGCCGCGCGCGAGTTCCTGCAATGGGCGAGCGAACGGCACCGCGTCGAATGCGCGCTTTCTGAACTATGGGTATCGACGAAATGCGGCGAATCCGACACGACGTCGGGCTGCGGCGCCAATCCGACCGTCGGTGATGCCTTCGACAAACTCTACGCGGCCGGTTGCACACTCGTGTTCGGCGAGACGACGGAACTGACCGGCGGCGAGACGATCGTGGCTGCGCGCTGTCGTGACGACAAGGTCCGCGCGGACTTCATGCGCGTCTTCGATCGCTACCAGGAAGTGATCAACCGTCACAAGACGTCGGACCTGTCCGATTCGCAGCCGACCAAGGGCAACATCGCCGGCGGACTGACAACGATCGAGGAGAAAGCGCTCGGCAACATCCAAAAGATCGGCAAGACGTGCGTCGTCGACGGCGTGCTCGACAAGGCCGAGATGCCGCGTGGACCCGGTCTGTGGTTCATGGACAGCTCGTCCGCGGCCGCCGAGATGGTGACGTTGTGCGCGGCGGCGGGCTTTGCCGTCCATTTCTTTCCGACCGGTCAGGGCAATGTCATCGGCAACCCGATTTTGCCGGTGATCAAGATCTGCGCGAACCCGCGCACTGTGCGCACGATGAGCGAGCACGTCGACGTCGACACATCGGGACTTTTGCAGCGCGAGATCACGATGAACGAGGCCGGCGACAAGCTCCTCGACATGATGTTCCGCACCGCCAATGGTCGGCTGACCGCGGCGGAAGCGCTCGGCCATCGCGAGTTCGTGATGACGCGATTGTACGAGAGCGCCTGACCCCCCTCACCCGGGTGAGGGGCAATCCGAAATCCTATGCCTGGAACCGGCAAACCTTAGACCGGAGTGCGCGCTCCGCCTATAATCCGAACCGTTTGTCTGCGGCTTGGAGAGGGAGATGCATCGATCGTGGTGGCGCGCGTGGATCATTGCTGGCGCAGTTGCGCTTGCGACGACCCTTCCTGTGCGCGCCGAGATGTCCGAGATCAACGTGGCGCAGCAGTACGGCATCAGCTACTTGCCGCTGATGCTGATGGAAGAGCAGAAGCTGATCGAAAAATATGCGAAGGCGAGCGGCGTCGACGTGAAGGTCGGCTGGGCGAAATTCGCGGGCGGCAGCGTGATGAACGACGCGCTCTTGTCGGGCAGCCTACAATTCGCCTCTGGCGGCGTCGCGCCGTTCGTGACGCTGTGGTCGCGCACGCGGGGCAACCTCGACGTGAAGGCCGTGGCGGCAATCAACTCGATGCCGATCTATTTGAACTCGCGCAACCCGAGCGTGAAGACGATCAAGGACTTCGGGGACAAGGACAGGATTGCGCTGCCGGCGGTAAAGGTCTCGATCCAGGCGGTCACGCTGCAGATGGCGGCCGACATGGCGTTCGGCGAAGGACAGGCGAACAAGTTCGATGCGTTGACGGTGACGATGTCGCATCCGGACGCGCAGAGCGCGCTCCTGTCGGGGCAATCGGAAATCACCGCGCACTTCAGCTCGCCGCCGTTCCAGTATCAACAGCTCGAACGCCCGGGCATTCACACGGTGCTCAACTCCTACGACGTCCTGGGTGGCCCGGCGACGTTTAACGTCGTGTGGACGACCTCGAAATTCAGGAACGACAATCCCAGGATCTACGACGCGTTCGTCAAGGCGCTCGACGAAGCGACAACGCAGATCAATCGCGACAAGCGTGCGGCGGCGCTGGCCTACCTGCGGATCTCCAAGGACAAGGACAGCGCCGACAACATCTTGAAAATGCTGAACGATCCCGCCATCGTCTACACGACGACGCCGCAAAATATGATGAAGTACGTCGATTTCATGCACAAAATCGGCGCGATCAAGGTGAAGCCGGAAACGTGGAGGGACCTGTTCTTCCCCAACGCTCACGCGCTGCCGGGGGGCTGATGCCCGACGTTTCCGGCGCCGCGCGCTCGCCCGCGCTTCCCGACCTCGCCGCGATCCGCGCCGCGCACGTCCGGATCGCGCCGCATGTGCACCGAACGCCGGTGCTGACTTCCGCGTGGATCGATGCGGAAGTCGGCGCGCGCCTCTATTTCAAGTGCGAGAACTTTCAGGAGATTGGCGCGTTCAAGGCGCGCGGTGCGTGCAACGCGGTGTTCTCGCTCGGGGGCGACGAAGCACGGAATGGCGTCGTCACGCATTCGTCGGGCAACCACGGCGCGGCACTCGCGTATGCGGCGCGGCGGCGCGGCATTCCGTCATGGGTGGTGATGCCCGACAACGCGCCGAAGGTGAAGCAGGACAACGTTCGCCGCTTCGGCGCGACGATCCGCTTCTGCGCGCCGACGGTCACGGCGCGCGAGGCGGCGTGCGCCGACGTGCAGCGTGAGACCGGCGCCACGCTCATCCATCCGTTCGATGACGTGCGCGTCATCGCAGGGCAGGGGACCGCTGCGCTGGAGCTGCTCGAGCAAGTGGATCAACTGGACATCGTCGTGGCCCCTTGCGGCGGCGGCGGCCTCCTGTCGGGCACCGCGATTGCCGCCAAGTCGCTGCAACCGGACATTCGCGTATTCGGCGCCGAGCCGGCGAATGCGGGCGATGCGGCGGCGAGCTTCCGCTCGGGGAGAATCGAGCCGTTGCCGCCGACATCCACGATCGCCGATGGACTTCGCACGATGCTCGCGCCGCGGACGTTCGCCGCGATCCGCGCGCATGCCGACGCGCTGGCGACGTGCAGCGAAGAGGCCATCGTTCGCGCGATGCGGATGACGTGGGAGCGATTGAAGATCGTGATCGAGCCGTCCGCGGCGGTTCCGCTCGCCTGCCTGCTCGAACGCACGCTCGATGTCGCCGGCCGGCGAGTTGGCATCATCGTCTCCGGGGGCAACGTCGACCTCGATCGCTTGCCGTGGCAGAACGCCGCGCGCTGAATCAAAGGGGATCACGTGGATGGACAAACGCCGCTGCTCGACGTGCGTGGCGTCACGCTGCAATACAAGACGAAGGAACACCTCGTCACCGCGACCTACCGGATCGACTTCCGCGTGTACCGATCGGACCGTTTTATCCTCCTCGGGCCGTCGGGGTGCGGCAAGTCGACGTTGCTGAAGGCGGTGGGCGGCTACTTGCCGCCCGTCGAAGGCGAGATCCGGTTGAAAGGCGAGGCGGTCACACGCCCCGGTCCCGACCGGATGATGGTGTTCCAGGAATTCGACCAGTTACTGCCATGGCGGACGGTCAAGGAGAACGTGCTGTTCCCGCTGGTCTCGAGCGGACGTTTGGCGGGCAAGGCCGCGGAAGAGAAAGCGCTCGAGTACATCGCCAAAGTGAATCTCGTCAAGTTCGTCGACAGTTATCCGCACACGTTGTCGGGCGGCATGAAGCAGCGTGTCGCGATCGCGCGCGGCATGGCGATGGAGCCCGATATCCTGCTGATGGACGAGCCGTTCGCCGCGCTGGACGCGCTGACGCGGCGGAAAATGCAGGACGAACTCTTGCAGCTGTGGGACGACACTCGCTTCACCGTGCTGTTCGTCACGCATTCGATCGCCGAGGCCATCAAGATCGGCAGCCGCATCCTGCTGTTGTCGCCGCACCCGGGCCAAGTCAGAGCCGAGTTGAACAGCCTTCCGGCGGGTGCCGGCGGCGCTGCGTCGGCGGCGCTCGAACGGCACATCCATTCGATGCTGTTCGCGGAAACGGTCGAGCCGGAGCATGCGCATGAATGAGATCGCCCCCCCGCGCGCGGAGCTCACGCGCCAGCCCATCGCCGCCGAGCAATTCGGCGTCGTCGAAAAGCCGCTGTCCGTCTGGGAGCGCGCGACGGGGCAGGGCTGGCTACGCAAGCTCGTGCTGCTGATCGTGCTCGCGGCGATTTGGGAGATCTACGCGCGCTGGCTCGATAACCCCCTGCTCTTTCCGACGTTCTCAGCCACGCTCGAGGCATTCGCGAACGGATTTTTCGGCGGCGAGCTGTTCGGAAGAGTGGTGACGTCGCTGCGTGTGCTGTTGATCGGCTATAGCGTGGGGATTCTCTGCGCGGCTGCGTTGACGATCGTCGCGATCTCGTCGCGAATCGGCACCGATCTGCTGGAGCTCCTGACGTCGATGTTTAATCCGTTGCCGGCGATCGCCTTGCTGCCATTGGCGTTGATATGGTTCGGTCTGGGCTACGGCAGCATCGTGTTCGTCATCGTTCACTCGGTGTTATGGGCGGTGGCGCTCAACACGCACTCGGGTTTTCTATCGGTGTCGACCACGCTCCGCATGGTCGGTCGCAATTACGGTCTCAGGGGATTGCGTTACGTCGCGCGCATCCTCATTCCCGCCGCCTTTCCGAGCATCCTGACCGGACTCAAGATCGGCTGGGCGTTCGCGTGGCGGACGTTGATCGCCGCCGAGCTGGTGTTCGGCGTGTCGTCGGGGTCGGGCGGCCTAGGCTGGTTCATCTACGAGAACAAGAACCAGCTCGAGATCCCGAACGTGTTCGCCGGGCTGCTGACGGTCATCGTCATCGGTCTGATCGTGGAAAACGTAATCTTTCGCGGCATCGAAT
>CATPAO010000284.1 GCA_955652025.1 Casimicrobiaceae bacterium | reverse complement strand
TTGCGCGGCCAGGTTCGCGAAATCGAATTGCAGGCGGAAACGCAAATTCAGTCGCGCATGTCCGCAGCCTCCGTCCACCACGAGTTCGACCCGCTCGAGCTCGATCGCTTCACGCGCTTCCAGGAGCTGACACGCTCGCTCGCGGAAGGGGTGAACGACGTGTCCACGGTTCAGCAGGCGCTGCTTCGCAACTTGGACGACGCCGATGCCGCGCTGCTTGCCCAGGCGCGGTTGTCGCGCGACGTCCAGCAGCGGCTGTTCGCGATCCGCACCGTCCCGTTCGGCAGTCTGTCGGAACGGCTGTACCGGATCCTGCGCGGGACGGCGAAGGAGCTCGACAAGCGAGCGAACCTGGAAATCAATGGCGGTCAAACCGAGCTCGATCGCTCGGTGCTGGAAAAGCTGGTGGGCCCGCTCGAGCATCTGTTGCGCAACGCGCTCGACCATGGCCTCGAGGCGCGCGCGGACCGTGTGCAGGCGGGCAAGCCCGAGACGGGCGAAATCTCGTTGACCGTGCGGCAAGTAGGCAACGAGGTCGCGATCGAACTCGCCGACGACGGGGCCGGCATCGACTATGTCAACGTGCGCAACCGGGCGCGTTCGCTCGGCTTGATCGCGCCCGACGCGGAACCGACCGAGCCGCAATTGATCGAGTGCCTGTTCCAGCCCGGATTCTCGACCGCGTCGAAGGTCACGCAGATCTCGGGCCGCGGCATCGGCATGGATGTGGTGCGCGCGGAAATCGCCGCGCTCGGCGGTCGCGTCGAAGTCCGCTCTGCGCCCGGGAAGGGCACGCAGTTCAATCTCTTTTTGCCGCTCACGCTGGCGGTGGCGCAGGCGGTGCTGGTGCGCGCCGGCGGACGGCTGTGGGCGCTGCCAGCGCCGATGGTCGAGCAGGTGCAGCAGATCAAGAGCGAAACGCTGGTCGATCTGTACGTGTCGCGCAAGGTCGATTGGCAGGGACGCGTCTACCCGTTCCATTACCTGCCGCGGCTCTTGGGCGACACGCAGCACAAACCGGAGACGCAGCGCTTCAACGCGGTGTTGCTGTTGAAGAGCGGCCAGGGCCTGACGGCGGTCCACGTCGACGAAATGATCGGCAACCAGGAAGTCGTCGTGAAAAACATCGGACCGCAGTTGGCGCGCGTTTCCGGCATCTCGGGGGCGACCGTGCTCGGCACGGGCGAGATCGTGCTGATCATCAATCCGGTCCAGCTCGCGATGCGCCCCGACGTGTCGCGGGTCGAGAGTGTTGCGGCCGAGGAGCGCGTCATCGGCGATCGGCCGGGCGCCACGGTGCGCGCCGCCGCACGCAATGGCACGCCGCTGATCATGATCGTCGACGACTCGCTGACGGTGCGCAAGGTGACGAGCCGGATGCTGCTCCGCGAAGGCTTCGATGTCGTCACCGCGAAGGATGGCGTCGACGCGCTGCAAGTCCTCGGCGAGCAGACGCCGGACGTGATCCTGCTCGACATCGAAATGCCGCGGATGGACGGGTTCGAGTTCACGAAGATGATGAAGGGTGACCCGGACAGCGCGCATATTCCGATCATCATGATCACGTCGCGGACGGCGGACAAGCATCGCAACCGCGCGGCGGAGCTGGGTGTCGACCTCTATCTCGGCAAGCCCTATCAGGAAGACGACCTGCTGCGGAATTTGCGCGATATGCTGAGCCTGCCGACACCGGCCTAGGCTCCAAAAGCGTCGCGCCGCGCGATAATCGCTTCCTTCGCGGTTGCCGAGGAACGCGCAATGCAAGCCGATCGCCGTCGCGACGACGTCGTCGCACAGGCACTTTCCTGGTTCGACGCCGGCCATCTTCTGACCGAATTGCGCCGCCGCGTCGCGCAACGCACCGAGAGCCAGCGCGACGATTCGGGTGCTGCGCTCCGCGCGTATCTCGAAGACGAAATCGGGACGACGCTCGCGGCGCTCGATTTCTCCTGGCGCCTCCTCGATAACCCGGCCGGCGGCACGCCGTTCCTGTTCGCCGAGCGCCACGAAGGCGACGAGTTCCTCACCGTGCTCACGTACGGGCATGGCGATGTCGTGCTGGGCTACGACCACCAATGGCGCGCGGGACTGTCGCCGTGGAACATCGTCGTCGACGGCGATCGTTGGTACGGGCGCGGCACCGCCGACAACAAGGGCCAGCACAGCATCAATCTGGCCGCGATCGGACGCGTGATCGCGGCGCGCGGCCGGCTCGGCTTCAACGTGAAGGTCCTGATGGAGATGGGCGAGGAAGCCGGATCGCCGGGATTGCACGCGCTTTGCGAACGGGAGCGCGCGGCGCTCGCGTCCGACGTGCTGATCGCCTCGGACGGCCCTCGCCTGTCGGCCCGCCGGCCCACGCTGTTCCTGGGCTCGCGCGGCGCATTCAATTTCGATCTGACCGTCGACTTGCGCGAAGGCGCGCATCACTCGGGCAACTGGGGCGGCCTGCTCGCGAATCCGGGAACGATCCTCGCGAACGCGATCGCGTCGCTGGTCGACCGCAACGGCAAGATTCTCGTACCGGCGTTGCGGCCGCCGCCGATTCCCGCCGCGGTGCGGCGCGCGCTTGCCGAGATCGTTCCCGGCGAGCCGGGCGGACCTCCGATCGACGCCGCTTGGGGCGAGCCCGGCTTGACGCCGGCAGAGCGCGTTTTCGGCTGGAACGCGCTCGAAGTGCTCGCCTTCAAGACCGGCAATCCCGAGCACCCGGTGAACGCGATTCCGCCACGCGCGTCGGCGCATCTGCAACTGCGGTTCGTCGTCGGTTGCGATCATGCGACGTTCGTTCCCGCGCTGCGCGCGCATTTCGATGTGAAGGGCTTCCAAGGCGTTGCTGTCACGCCTTCGGGCAGCGAAACGATGGCCGCCACGAGGCTCGATCCCGACCATCCCTGGGTGGGCCGCGTTGCCGCGTCGATTGCGCGCACGACCGGCGCGACGCCGGCGATTCTGCCGAATCTGGGCGGTTCGCTGCCGAACGATTGCTTCGCCGACGTGCTCGGCCTGCCTACCGTGTGGATTCCGCATTCCTATCCCGCATGCTCGCAGCATGCGCCGAACGAGCATCTGCTGGCGTCGGTCGCGCGCGAGGGTCTCGCGATCATGACGGGATTGTTCTTCGATCTCGGCGAATCGTCGGACACGCGCGTCGCCGTCCCCGTTGACCGCGCGAATCGCCCGGCATAGATTGGCACGATTCGAGGGGATCGAGAGAGAAACCGATGAATGTCGAGGCGCGACTTGTGGCGCTGGGCCTGACATTGCCGCCGCCGATCGTCGTTTCGCCGGCGATCCGGCTGCCGTTCGCATTCGTGCGCGTTGCAGGCAATCGCGCCTATGTCGCGGGCCACGCGCCGCAAGGCCCGGATGGACGCGTCGCGCGCCCGCTCGGCAAGGTGGGTGCCGATCTCACCGTGGAGCAGGGCTACGAGGCGGCGCGGCTCACCGCGCTATCGATTCTGGGGAGCCTGCAGCGCGAACTCGGCGATCTCGATCGCGTCACGCGCTGGCTCCGTGTGTTCGGCATGGTGAACGCCGCCCCCGGCTTCAACGATTTGCCGACGGTGATCAACGGCTTTTCCGATGTGATTCTCGAGATCTACGGCCCCGAGCGCGGCCTCCATTCGCGCTCCGCGGTGGGGATGGCCGAGTTGCCGTTCGACATCCCGGTCGAGATCGAGGCGGAAGTGGAAATCTCGGATTGAGCATTGGTGGAATCCGGGCTTCGCGTTACCCGCGGGAAATTCCTCGAAGCAGCATCATAGGTTCGCACGACGAATCGGATCAGTTCGACGAGCCTCGCGTCGCCTTCGGATCGTCGATGCCGCGAAGATTCGCTGCTGCGGCCGCACGTCGCAATTGCCGCGGAGCCCACTCAAGATGCCGCCACGGCGCGGTACAACACGCCGCAACCAAGGAGGTGGGGATGCGATGGATACCGGCAGCCTGTTGATCAGCCTAGTCAGCAGCGCAGTCGGAGGCAATATCGCGGGGCGCAGCCATGAAAAAGAAGAGGCTGGGAGGGCTCGGCAAC
>CATPAO010000283.1 GCA_955652025.1 Casimicrobiaceae bacterium | reverse complement strand
GGCGTCGGCACCACGCAGTAGCGCCATCCGACCGGACGACGTCCGCCGGGTGAGCCGGTGGAACCGTCGGAAGGTCGATTCTCCCCTTCTGGCAGTTTTTCCGGCGTTGAACCACGCTCGCTTGGCATTCGCACGCATGCCGAGCGCGCGGACTCTTGAACTTGTTGACGCGTAACGAAAGGAGGCCGAACGCATGAACGATACGGATCAACACTACCGGGCAATCGCGCTTGGCCGGGGCGCGCACGCGCACACGAATTGCGCCGCGCAGCCGTCGACTGTCGGCGGCCATCGCAATTCGTTGCGAGGGCATGTCCTCGGATTCACGCGCATGTTCGTCAGCATTGGCATGAAGCGCCCGAGGGGCCGGGTTTTCGCCGGGGAGGGTGTCGCATAACGCGCATCGCTTTCCGGCGCAAGCCCGGTGGCCGACGAAAAGCGGCGCCGGGCTTTTTTCTTTCCCGGCGGCCGTCGAAACAATGACCAACGAGGCACAGAAAATGAAACGGATGGCGCAGGAATTGAAGGGGCCGTACGACGGGCGCGACTACCGGCTCGTGCGCGCGGGTCCGCGCGGAACGTACTGGCAGACAGGCGACGGTCGCAGCGTGCGGCTCGCGGCAGCGGAAGGCGAGGCGCCCATCGAGCGCACACGCGTGTCGGTGCTCGGCATCTTGGTCGCGCTGATCGCGAGCGGAGCGACACGGCGATGAATGTCGTGGAAGGGCAGGGTCCGGTGCAATCGCAGCGGAGAACGGCGATTTCGGGTGCTGTGCGCGGCACTCCCAACCGAATTTGCGGGATCGCCGCCGCGATGCGCGTTGTGGCGCAATCGCGGTCAGCAGTCGCGGAACCCTGGCGGGGCGACCCGCCGGGGCCGTGGCGAAATGCGCGACGCGTACGATAGCCGGATGAGCGACAACGTCAGGACTTGGACGCACGGCGTGCCGGTGGACGAGGCGACGTGGACGCAGATTCGCAATCTTGCCGCGCTGCCGATCCTGGCCGGTCCGATCGCCGTCATGCCGGACGTGCACCTCGGCAAGGGAGCGGCGGTAGGGAGCGTCGTTCCGACCCGCGGGGCGATCATTCCCGCCGCGGTCGGCGTCGACATCGGCTGCGGAGTGGTGGCCGTCCGAACGACACTGACCGCGAGCGATCTTCCCGATTCGTTATCCGCGATCCGCGCGCAGATCGAGCGCGACGTGCCGGTCGGATTTGCCGCGCATAAGTCGCCACTTGCGCTCGACGATCGCACGCCGGAGCGCGCGATGCTCGCGCGACGTCGCGACGCGCTCATGCACCGGTACGAGCGGTTGCGCATCATGGCGCGCGTCGGGAAGTACGACGCGAAGCGCGTGTCGCATCAGCTCGGCTCGCTCGGCGGCGGCAATCATTTCATCGAGCTCACGCTGGACGAAGCGGATCGCGTTTGGGTCATGCTGCATTCGGGCAGCCGCAACATTGGCAACACGATCGGCATGAC
The DNA here is from genome assembly GCA_955652025.1 of Casimicrobiaceae bacterium. Taxonomy (GTDB): domain Bacteria; phylum Pseudomonadota; class Gammaproteobacteria; order Burkholderiales; family Casimicrobiaceae; genus VBCG01. The sequence continues at coordinate 6,432 of CATPAO010000283.1, read as the reverse complement.
GGCGATCACGCTGGCGCGTCGCCGCGCCGAGCGCGAGCATATCCGTCTGCCCGATCGCGATCTGGCGTGGCTTGTCGAAGGCAGTTCGGATTTCGACGAATACGTCGAGGGATTGCGCTGGGCACAGGACTACGCGGCGCTCAATCGCGACCTGATGATCGATCTCGTGCTCACGGCGCTCGGCAGGACATTTCCCGGTCCGATCGCCGTGCGCGAGTCGGCGGTGAACTGTCACCACAATTATGCCGATATCGAAGAGCATGGCGGACATTCGATGTGGATCACGCGAAAGGGTGCGGTGTCGGCGCGCGAGGGCGAGCTCGGCATCATTCCTGGCAGCATGGGGACGACATCGTACGTCGTTCGCGGCAAGGGCAATCCCGCAGCGTATGAATCGTGCAGCCACGGCGCGGGACGGCGGATGTCGCGGAGCGAGGCACGTCGGCGATTCGGCCGCGCCGACCTCGCGGCACAGACCGCCGGCGTCGAATGCCGGAAGGACGCCGGCGTGATCGACGAGCTGCCTGCCGCCTACAAGGACATCGACCAAGTTATGGCCGCCCAAGCAGACCTGGTCCAGATCGTGCATACTTTGCACCAGGTACTTTGCGTCAAGGGCTGACCCGCGCCTTTCTGCTCCGGCCGGGTCCCGATCGGATCATGGAACCACTGGTATTGACAGTCGACCTGGCGGGCCTCCCCCAAGCCTGGGTCGATCTCGAAGAAGCGATCACCTACCACGCCAAGCTGATGGTCGCGTGGTCGGTCGGCGGCGTGGTGCGGGAGTTTCGCGGCGGCTGGCAGCGGAACGGCGCGCGCTCGCGCATTTCGACCAAGTCGATCCTCGCCATCAAGGGCAGCGCGAGCCGGCCGCTGTCGCACGTGCCGGGACTCACCAATCCGATGCTGTTCGCGCGCGATCGCCACGTCTGCGCGTATTGCGGCGCGCGGCACCAGTCGCGCGATCTGTCGCGCGATCACGTGATTCCGGCGTCGCGCGGCGGCCGCGATTCGTGGACCAATTCGGTCACCGCGTGCCGGAGCTGCAACACGCGCAAAGGCAACCGCTCGCCGGAACAGGCCGACATGCCGCTCATCTACGTTCCGTACGTGCCCAACCGGCATGAGCACTTCATCCTGCGCAACCGGCGGATTCTCGCCGATCAGATGGAATACCTGCTCGCGGGCGTGCCGCGAACGAGCCGGCTGCACGCCTCGGCCGGCAACGCGTAGCGCGTCACCGCAGTTCCCGCGGCATGGCCACCGAGCGTCCGCCTGCATCGCACATTCGCCTGACGTCGCACCCGGTCGAAGGGGCGTACGGCGCGCTGCCGATCCATTGGGGCGCGCCGGATTCGCACGTGCGCGGTCCCGTGGTCGGAAGCACGGCGAACCGCAGCCAACGCAACGTGATCGGCACGCACAGCGGCAGCTACGGTGTCTATCGTGCGCTCGCGGTCGCCGCGGGCACGCTCCTGCGCGATCACAGGCCGGACCTCACCAATACGATGCCGGCCGATCCGCTCGGCCCGTATCCGCAATGGGGTGATGCGAAAAAAATTGTCTCGATGGATCCGTTCGGCGCCATCGTTGCCGCGGCGTTCGAGGACGAGATCGCGCAGGGCTACGACGTCCGCCCGACGATCGCGGTGACCAAGGCGCACATCGACATGCCCGAAGTGCGGCAGGCGATCGCCGCCGGACGCTTGCATGCCGACGGCAGAATTCTGCTCGCCAACGGCTCCGCGGTCGTGACCAAGGCGGCGATCGAGCCCGTGTGGTGGCTCCCCGGTGTCGCGGAGCGATTCCGTTGCAGCGAAGCGGACTTGCGGCGCGCGCTGTTCGAAGAGGCCGGCGGCATGTACCCTGAACTGGTCACGCGGAGTGATCTCGAAGTGTTCCTGCCGCCGATCGGCGGACAGACGGTCTACATTTTCGGCGCGCCGAAGGATCTCGCGAATCCGGCCATCACGCTGACGGCGCGTGTCCATGACGAGTGCAACGGCTCGGATGTGTTCGGCTCCGATATCTGCACCTGCCGACCCTACCTGACGCACGCGATCGAGGAGTGCATCCGCGGCGCCCAGGCGGGCGGTGTCGGCGTCGTCGTCTATTGCCGCAAGGAAGGTCGCGCGCTCGGCGAGGTGACGAAGTTCCTCGTCTACAACGCGCGGAAGCGCCAGGAAGGCGGCGACAGGCCGGGCAACTATTTCCTTCGCACCGAATGTGTCGCCGGCGTGCAGGACATGCGGTTCCAGGAGCTGATGCCCGACGTGCTGCATTGGCTCGGCGTGCGCAAGATTCATCGCCTGGTGTCGATGAGCAATCTGAAGTACGACGCCATCGTGGGGTCGGGGATCGAAGTGATCCAGCGCATCCAGATCCCCGACGCGCTGATCCCGGCCGATGCGCGTGTCGAGATGGACGCGAAAAAAGCCGCCGGCTATTTCAGCGAGGGAGCCCCGCCGGACACTGAGCAGCTGGCGACGACCAAGGGCCGCGGTCTGTGATCCTCGCCGCGGTGGCCGATGCTTCGGTGGCCGCATTGTTGTCGCCGGCCGCGATTCGCGAACGCTGCCGCAACATCCTCGCCGCGACGGATGCCGGGGTGTCACGCCACTTTCGCGTCGATCGCGCAAGACTCGATGCCGTGGCCGCGCGCGTCGAAGCCGTCACGCGGCGCCGCTACCCCGATCTGCGCATTCCCTATCACAGTCGGTGGCGCCACTTCGAGGCCGGCGGCGTCGATCGCGGCGCCGAACTGACGCGTGCGCTGGCCGGACGAGATGCTGCCGCCGCGGCGCGCGCGCGGATCGACCTCGCCGTGGTCAGCGTCTTGCTGGACGCCGGAGCGGGCGGCGTGTGGCGCTATGACGAAGCGGCGTCGGGACAGCGCTTCGCCCGCTCCGAAGGCCTGGGCGTGGCGAGCTTTCGCGCGTTCATGTCTGGTGCATTCTCCGCGCGGCATGACGATCCGTTGTGCGTCGACGCCGCCAGGTTGGCACGAATCGATGCGCCGTTCCTCGCGCGGATTTTCCAAGTCGACGCTACGAATCCGTTGGTCGGACTCGACGGTCGCGCGGCGTTGTTGCGGCGGCTCGCCGCCGCGCTCGAGTCGCAACGCGGCATTTTCGGCGATGGTGCGCGTCCCGGCGGCCTCTACGACACGCTGATCGCGGACGGCTGCGAAGTCGGCGCGGGTAACCTGTTGCGTGCACTGCTGCAGGGACTCGGGCCCATTTGGCCCGCTGGCAATGCGCTCCACGGCGTCGCGTTGGGCGACACGTGGCGCCATCGGAGCGCAGGAGGTGGCGGCGAAACCGCCGGCTGGGTGCCGTTTCACAAGCTGTCGCAGTGGCTCGCGTATTCGCTGTTCGAGCCGTTCGAGCGGGCAGGCGTTCGTATCACGAGGCGCGACGCATTGACGGCGTTGCCGGAATATCGCAACGGCGGCCTGTTGCTCGACAGCGGTGTCCTCGCGCTGGCGAATCCGCGCGACGTGCGGGTGCCGCACGACGTCGGCAGCGAGCTCGTCGTCGAATGGCGCGCACTCACCGTCGCGCTGGTCGACGAGTTGGCGCCGCGCGTGCGGGCGCGTCTCTGCGATCCGAGCCTGCCGCTTGCCTGCATCCTCGAAGGCGGTACGTGGGCGGCGGGACGCGAATTGGCGGAGGAACTGCGCGGTGGCGATCCGCCGCTTACGATACGATCCGACGGCACGGTGTTCTGATCCGGGCCGACCCATCCGGAGAGTTCCATGCCCCGCACCGTGCACGTATTCGATCATCCGCTCGTCCAGCACAAGCTCACGCTGATGCGCAGGAAGGAAACGAGCACGACAAGCTTTCGCCGCCTGCTGAACGAAATCGGGTCGCTGATGGCGTACGAGGTCACGCGTGCGATGCCGATGCACGAGGTGGAAATCGAAACGCCGCTGGAAACGATGACCTGCAAGCTGATTGACGGCAAGAAACTCGTGTTCGTGCCGATCCTGCGCGCGGGGACCGGGCTCCTCGACGGCTTCCTGTCGATCGTTCCCGGAGCGCGCGTCGGCCACATCGGCCTCTATCGCGACCCGAAGACGCTCGTCGCGATCGAATACTATTTCAAGATGCCGAGCGGCATGACGGAACGCGATGCGATCGTGCTGGACCCGATGCTCGCCACCGGTCACTCGGCGGTGGCGGCAGTCGAGCGGCTCAAGGAGACGAAGCCGCGCTCGATACGCTTCGTCTGCCTCGTTTCATGCCCAGAGGGCCTCCGCGCGTTTCAGCAGGCGCATCCCGATGTGCCGGTCTACACGGCGGCGATCGATCGACAGCTGAACGATCACGGCTACATCCTGCCGGGATTGGGTGACGCGGGCGACCGGATATTCGGAACGAAATAATCGATGCCATTGAAAGTCGGTGGGTCCCCGCCTTCGCGGGGACGACGAATATGAGCACCGTCGTCCCCCGGGTGAGCGGAGGCGAGGCCCGGGACCCAGTGTCGTTTGAGTCAAAACAAATGGCCGACCTGCTGATCAAGAACGCCACGCTGCCAGACGGCCGTACCGGCGTCGACGTGCTGGTCGCGGGCGGTCGCATCGTCAATATCGCGCGGAATGTCAATGCGACAGCGCGTGCGATTGTCGACGCCGCGGGGCAACTGCTGTCGCCGCCTTTCGTCGACGCGCACTTCCACATGGACTCCACGCTTACCTACGGTGTGCCGCGCGTGAATCAAAGCGGTACCTTGCACGAGGGCATCGCGCTGTGGGGCGAGCTAAAGCCGCAGTTGACGCAAGATGCGATCGTCGAGCGCGCGTTCACGTATTGCGACTGGGCGGTGGGGAAGGGCCTGCTCGCGATCCGTTCGCACGTCGACGTTTGCGATTCACGGCTTTTGGCGGCCGAGGCGCTCCTTCACGTGCGAGAAAAGGTGAAGCCGTACCTCGATCTCCAACTCGTCGCATTTCCGCAGGACGGACTCTTACGGAGCGCCGGCGCGCTCGATCAGCTGAAGCGCGCGCTGGCGATGGGCGTCGACGTTGTCGGCGGCATTCCGCATTTCGAGCGGACCATGGCGGACGGCACCGAAAGCGTGAAGCTCCTCTGCGAATTGGCGGCGCAGCAAGGCCGGCCGGTCGATATGCATTGCGACGAGACCGACGATCCGATGTCGCGGCATATCGAAACGCTTGCGTTCCATACACAACGGCTCGGATTGCGCGATCGCGTCACCGGTTCGCATCTGACGTCGATGCATTCGATGGACAACGCCTACGCGGCGAAGCTGATCTCGTTGATGGCCGAAGCGGGCGTTCATGCGATCGCGAATCCGCTGATCAATATCACGCTGCAAGGACGCTACGACACATATCCGAAGCGCCGCGGCATGACCCGCGTGCCGGAGCTCTTGGCGGCGGGCGTCAACGTCGCCTTCGGGCACGATTGCGTGATGGATCCCTGGTATTCGCAGGGCAGCGCCGACATGCTCGAGGTGGCCGCGATGGGGCTGCACGTCGCGCAGATGACGAGTCCCGCCGCGATGCGCGCATGCTTCGACGCGGTGACGGTCAACGCGGCGAAAATCCTGCATCTCGACGCTTACGGTATCGTACCCGGTCACCGCGCCGACTTCGTGCTGCTGCAGGCGCGCGATCCCATCGACGCGTTGCGACGGCGGGCGGTGCGGCTCAAGGTATTTCGCGGCGGCAAGATCGTGGCGGAGACGCCGGCGGCGATCGCCGCGTTGCACCTCGACGGCCGGCCGCCGACGGTCGACTGGGCGTCGCCAATACGCTCCTGACAGGAAATAACCGCGTCAGCGCACTGTTCGCCATCGTATGGAATCCCTTTACTACGTCATGGCGTGGGCATGTCACCGCAAATGCAAGCATTGTTACGAGCAGCGCTTCCGCCCCTACGTCCGGGGGGCACTCGAAGGCGTCGTCGCGGAAGCCGAGCGCAACTTCCCACGGATCATCGACCATTTTCCGCCACACCTCACTTATATCGATCTCGACGATCCGCAGGAAGACGGGACATTCCCGGAAAAAACGGGCCGCATCATCCTGTCCGGCGGCGAATGCCTGCTCGATCCGGTCCGTGAGCGCGTTACTTACAGGGTGGTCGAGCGCCTGCGCGATCGCTACGCGGCGCAAGGCGGCGTCAAGATCGTCGTGCAGACGACCGGCGATCTCGTGACCGACGCCATCGTCGACGATCTGTTGGAGCGCGGCGTATGGATGATCTCGGTTGCCGGTGTCGACGATTTCCACGTCGGCCTCGAAGGTGCCGACCGGCAGAAAGCGTTCGTCGACACGCTGACGGCGTGCTTCGAGCGGCATGGCATGCGCGCGTCGGGTCTCTCCGCGACGACGCGCAATTGGCACGAGGAGGCGGGCCCACTCTTCAGTTTTTTCGGCGCGACGCCCGACTCATGGAT
>CATPAO010000282.1 GCA_955652025.1 Casimicrobiaceae bacterium | reverse complement strand
GTCGTCAGCATCACCATGCAGCGGCCGGCCTCGCGGATGTAGCCGGTCTTCTGCAATTGAATGTCCCACGCCTGATTCTTCACCAGCGCATTGGAGTTGTTGAACGTCAGCATTCGCCCCGTCGGCTGCAGCTCGACATAATGCGCGGGCGTCGTCGAGAACTCGCGGATCAGCGGATATTGTGCGGCAACCTGAACGAGCTTCGCGAGGTCGTTGGCGGTGGACATGTTGTCCGCGGAGAGCCCGGTCGGATCGGCGTAGTGCGTGCGCGTCATTTCCAGCGTACGCGCCTTCGCATTCATTGCGGCCACGAACGCGGCGGTGCCGCCCGGATAATGACGCGCCAGCGAGGACGCCGCTCGGTTCTCCGACGACATCAGCGCAAGACGCAGCATCTCGCGTCGCGGCAACGTTGCGCCCATCCGTAGCCGCGACCGGCTGCCTTTGAGGAAGTCGAAATCGTCCGTCTCGATCTCGATCATCTCGTCGGCGGGCTGCGCCGCATCCAGCACGACGATGGCCGTCATCAGCTTGGTGAGCGACGCGATGGGCGTCACCTCGTCGGCGGCTTTCGCGTAAATCGGCCGCTGCGCGGCAGCGTCCCAGACGACGGCGTTGGCCGAAGCCAACCGTAATTTGGCCGGGTCTAGGTCGATGGGCGTCCCCGATGCCGGGGCCGCCAGTCCGCACGCCAAAACAATCAGTAGCAGACGATTCATCAGAACCTATCTCGACAAATGCAGTCGGCCTTATCGCACATTTGCGGTGCGGCCGTCAATCCTTTATAAAAATCAGATGCTTAGGTTATAGAACGCAGCGCGGCGGCGGCCTCGGCAGCGGGAGCGGTCGTTTTTTCCACTGGTTCGTCCACGGTAAACGCGGCAACCCGCGTTTCGGACGACGGCACCGTCGATTGCCGCTCCTCATCCTGCTGCAACCGCCACATGCGCGCGAACGCGCCGTCGGTTGCCAACAGAGCAACATGCGTGCCGCGCTCGACGATGCGGCCGTGCTCGAGGACCAGGATCAGGTCCGCGTCCACGATCGTCGACAGGCGATGCGCGATCGTGAGCGTCGTGCGGTTGCGCGCAATCTGCTTCAGCTCCGCCTGGATCGCCTTCTCCGATTTCGAGTCGAGCGCCGACGTCGCTTCGTCGAAAATGAGAATCGACGGGTTCTTCAAGATGGCCCGCGCGATCGCGACGCGCTGCTTCTCGCCGCCCGAGAGCTTGAGCCCGCGCTCGCCGACTTGCGTTTGATAACCCAGCGGCAAGCCAGCGATGAAGTCGTGAATCTGTGCCAAGCGCGCCGCGGCGACGATGTCGTCGTGCGTCGCGCCGGGGCGGCCGTACGCGATGTTGTATTCGATCGAGTCGTTGAACAGCACCGTGTCCTGCGGCACGATGCCGATCGCGGCGCGGAGCGAGCGTTGCGTGACGGCGCGGAGATCCTGCCCGTCGATCCGAATGCCGCCGGCGGCGACATCGTAGAAGCGATAGAGCAGCCGGCCGAGCGTGGACTTGCCCGAACCCGACGATCCGACAACCGCGATGTTGTGCCCGGCGGGAATCGTGAACGACACGTCGAACAGGATCTGCCGCGCCGGCTCGTAGAGAAAATCGACGTGCTCGAACTGGACTTCGGCGCCGGAGAGCGAGAGCGGCTTGGCGCCCGGCGTGTCGACGATCTCGGCGTTCTCCTCGATCAGGCCGAACAGCCGCTCCATGTCCGCCATCGCCTGTTTGATCTCGCGGTAGATGACGCCCAGGAAATTGAGGGGGATGTAGAGCTGGATCATGAACGCGTTCACCAGCACCAGGTCGCCGATCGTCATCTCTCCGCCGACGACACCGGCGGTCGCGCGCCACATGATGAGCGACACCGCCACCGCGATGATGGCGCTTTGCCCGACGTTCAGCACCGACAGCGAGGTCTGGCTCTTGACCGCGGCCTTTTCCCAGCGCTGCAGACTCTGGTCGTAGCGCTGCGCCTCCCAGTCCTCGTTGCCGAAATACTTGACAGTCTCATAATTGAGCAGGCTGTCGATCGCGCGCGTGTTTGCCTTGGAATCGAGCTCGTTCATCTCGCGCCTGAAATGCGTGCGCCACTCGGTGACCGTGATCGTGAAGACGATGTAGAGGACCAACGCGCCGCCGGTGATCGCCATGAAGGCCCAGTCGTAGCGGGCGATCAGGATCGCCGAGACGAGCGCGATCTCGACCAGCGTCGGCAGTATCGAAAATAGCGCAAAGCTCGTCAACGACGAAATGCCGCGCTGGCCGCGCTCGACGTCGCGTGTCAGGCCTCCGGTCTGGCGGCCGAGATGAAAGCGCATCGACAGCGCGTGCAGATGCCGAAACACCTGCAAGCCGATTTTCCGCATCGCGCGCTGCAGCACCTTGGCGAACAGGAATTCGCGGAGCTCGGTGAACAGCGTCGTCGAAAGCCGCAGCAGGCCGTAGGCGACCAGCAGCGCCAGCGGCACGGCAAGCATGGCGGTGCGCGGGTCGAGGCTGTCGACGATCTGCTTCATCAGCACCGGCACGCCGACGTTGGCGAGCTTCGCCACGACGAGGCAGGTGAGCGCGGCGATCACGCGGCCCTTGTATTCCCAGAGGTAGGGGAGCAGCGTGAGGATGGCGCGCCAGTCGCCGCGCCGAGTGCGCGGGGCGCCGGTTTCGACGGGGAGCGGCAGGGAAGACGATCGACGCATCGTGTTCAAGTCTAGCAGCGCGGCACCGCCATCACTTCCGTTCCGGACCCCGGCCGCGCCACCACTCGTCGCCGCCGTAGCGCAATAAGCCCATCGCCACGCGAACGATGCCATAGGCGATCCAGCTCGCTGCTTTGGCGAGACGCGAGCGCTCGGCCCAACGCTGCGCCGGCACGGGCCGCGCGCCGTCGTCGATCATCGCAAGAAGCTCGAGCCGCAGCCGGTCCGCGAACATCGGATCGCGGACGAACACGTTCGCCTCACGCGCCATCAGGAACGAATAGGGATCGATGTTGGACGATCCGACGGTCGCCCATTGGTCGTCGACGACCGCCACCTTCGCGTGCAGGAACGAGCGGCTGTACAGCTGGATCGCCACGCCGGCGGCGAGCAGCTGGCCGTACAGCGCGCGTGACGCGTAATGCAGGAGCCGGTACTCGACCCGCGCCTGCAAGAGCAACGTGACCCGGACCCCGCGCCGCGCGGCCGCGATCAGCGCACGCCGAAAGTCGGCACCGGGGAAAAAATAGGCGGTGGCGATCAGGATCTCCGTACGCGATGTGCGGATCGCCGCCATGTAGGCGCGCTCGATGTCGCGCCGGTAGCGGACGTTATCGCGGATCACGAACTTCGCGGTCTGCGTGCCGACGCGCCTGATCCTGAGGTCGGGCGGAAACAACGGGACGTCGGAGGTCTTCAATTGCGCGATCTCGACGATCGCCCACACGCGCTGCATCGTCTGCACGATCGAAGCGAGCAGCGGACCGCGCACGCTGACCGCGAAATCGACGCGCGGCGGCTTGTGACCTGGCGTGTTCATGTCGTCGATCACGTTGATGCCGCCGACAAACGCGACGTGCCCGTCGACGTGGCAGAGCTTGCGATGCAACCGCCGCATCCGATGCGACCGGAACTGCCACGGCGCCACTTCGGGCCGGTAGCGCATCAATTGCACGCCGCCGTCGACCAGCACCTTTTCGAGCGCCGGCGTCAGATAGAGCTTCGCGCCCCAGCCGTCGATCAAAACGCGCACTGCGACGCCGCGCCGCGCCGCACGGGCGAGCGCCTCCGCCACCGCGCGACCCGAGGCGTCGTCGGCGAAGATGTAGGTCTCGAGCCACACCTCGCGCTCCGCCGCGTCGATCGCCGCGGTCAACGCGGGGAAGTACTCGGCGCCGTTGCGCAAGAGCCCGATCGCGTTGCCGGGCATGAAGCGGTTCATGGTGTTAGCGCGGGCGGCGTAACGGCAATTCGAACGTCGCGGCGAGCGCCGCGTGGTCCGACATCCGCTTGCTTGGAAACGCATAGTGGACGCGGGCGTCGACCACGTTCAATCCGCGCGCGTAGATGCGGTCCAGGCGAAACACCGGAAGTACCGACGGAAACGTGCGCGCCGGCCGTCCCTTCACCTCTTCGAACACCTCGGAGAGGCGCAACTCCTCGGTCAGCGTGCGATCGCCCTTGCGCCGCCAGTCGTTGAAATCGCCGGCGATGATCAGCGGCGCCGTTCCCGGCACCGTGTCCCTGATCCGCTCGACCAGTGCGCGGATCTGCCATTGCCGCCCGCGCTCGAACAATCCCAGGTGAACGTTGACGCAATGCAGGAGCGGTTGCCGCGGCCCGAGCTTGATCTCGCAGTGGAGCAGGCCGCGGCTTTCGAACACGTGCGCGGAAATATCCTGGTTCTCCTGGCCGACGATCGGATACCGCGACAGCACCGCGTTGCCGTGATGGCCGTGCCGATAGACGGCGTTCTTGCCGTAGGCCACTTCGCGCCACATCGCGTCGGCGATGAATTCATGTTGCGGCTTGCCCGGCCATTCGTTGTAGCGGAACGCATGCCGGTCGTGCGTGCCGATCACTTCCTGCAAGAACAAAATGTCGGCCGACAGGCCGTGCAGGCGTTCGCGGACCTCGTGGATCACCATCCGCCGGGCGAAGTGCGTAAAGCCCTTGTGGATGTTGTACGTCGCGACGGTGAAACGCATCGCGCTAGCGGCCTGTAACAGGCGCGACGTTGCGACGGCGGGAAAGGGTGGGGTGGCTGATGGGACTCGAACCCACGACAACCGGATTCACAATCCGTGCGATCTTCGCATGATTTTCTTTTCGCATCCGTAGGTTGCAGATCAGGCGTCTAAGAATTTCGCACGAACGTTCGAGTTGATTCTTAAAGATTCCAGCGAGCATCTTAGACAATTACGGATTCGTCAACGCGACCGCTCGGCCGCATCAGTTTGAGCGTTGTCAGCCGTGAACATGCGTGACAGGTCTCGGCTTCGAGTTGGGCAGCGCTTTGAGCACGGCAGGCATCAGCGGCCGAAGGACGGCGATATCGTTGCTCGGAACATCAACAACGATTACAGCGATCGTAAGGCCCAAGAAGCTCTGCTGATACTCGAGGTTGCGATCGACAGTGAGCACAACGTCGAACTGCGTGGCCGCGAGTTGTAGCAGCGTGCCGTTCTTGGCGCCCGCCCAACCGGCCTCAGCAACGGTCTTGACGTCATGACCTGGAAGCTCCGCGCGTTGGCCTCGGGGAACGCACTCATCAAGAAGCACGCGCATCGGCGAGGAGGTGAGCTTTTGCTTGTTCCAAGACACCTAAGGCGAGCTCCCGACTCACGGTGGGGAAGTCATTAAGGAATCCTTCCAGCGAATGCCCACCCTCAATGTAATCAATCAACGCTTGAACCGGGACGCGCGTACCGACGAACACTGGGGTGCCACCCATGACATCAGGATCGGAGTGAACGACAGACGATTTCCTCATGTGCCACCTCTTGAGTATTCACGCAAATGTTACTCCGTGCGCTCGCTTACGGCTAACTGCTACTGCACGGTGACCATCGACTAAGCCACGGCCCGTACCCTTTTGACTTGCCGATCGCGCAAGGCTGCCTGAAAGGCCGCGACGGCGCTGGTGAGCTGTTCGAGCGGGAACATCACATCCACCACGACGCTTTGCTCGGGCTCGAGGCCATCTGACAGGCCCTTCGCGCGGGCCTTGAAAGCATCCATCCGGCTTACGGCGGTGCGCACTTCTCCAAGAAGCGCCAAGCCCTGACGGGTCAATACCGGAGAGCGGCTGGAGCGATCGAACAACTTGACGCCAAGCTGGGCCTCCCGATTGGCAAGCGTTTGGCTGATGACGGATTGCGCTCTTCGCAATTGGCGTCCGCCCGCCGAAAAGCTTCCTTCATCGGCTGCCGCGATGAACATGCGAAGGTGGTCGAGGGAAACGCCGTCGAGCATATATCGGCGCAAACGATCGTTTGTATCGAAAAATATAGGCTACCACGATCGGAAACGTGGCGACATCGTATTGCCACTTCCCCCAACTCCAGAAATGAGGCAAGGAAATGTCCAACACAGTACAGTTGACCGGCAATCAACAACGCCGGGGCGAGTGGAAAGCGGCCGATTGCGCCCTCGTCCTTAGCGACTACCAAGAACGCATACTCGATACCGTGTGGCAGCAAGATCGCAGGGTCATCGAATTGAACGTATGCACTCTCGCGAAAATGGCGGTTGCCTTCAAGATTCCGGTGATCTTGAGCACAGTGGGTGTCGAAATGGGCTCCAACGGACCGACAATCGCTTCGCTACGCGCTGCAGTTCCGGGCGTGAAAGACATAGACCGGACTTCAATGAATGCGTGGGACGACCCCAAGTTCGTGGCCGCGGTGAAGGCCACGGGCCGCAAGAGGCTGGTCGTGGGGGCGATCGCAACGTCGGTGTGCCTGGCTTTTCCCGCGATCGACGCTATGGCTGATGGTTATGAATTGGCGTTCGCAGTTGATGCCGTGGGCGACCACTATTTGGAGCAGCACAATGCCGCGATTCTTAGGCTTGGCCTCGCCGGAGCGGTCCCAACCTCCACTGTGTCGATGATCGCCGAGTGGTTCCGCGACTGGGGATCGCCGATGGCAGATGAATGGAAAAAAGTGCTGGTTCCATACTGTGACCAAATGGCTGAACTGAAGAATTCTCCCAAAATACAGAAGCCAAGAGGCATGACTGAGCTTATTGCCGGCTGGCAGGCGAAAAGCGCCACACCACACGCGTGAGCCGGTTACGCCGCCTAACACTATCCGAGGAAGCCGGACCTGATCGCCTGGGCCGCTCGACGACAGCT
>CATPAO010000281.1 GCA_955652025.1 Casimicrobiaceae bacterium | reverse complement strand
CGAGCACGCATGGGGGACAGTGTGACGCCGGAAATACCACTTCGTCAATTGGTATTATACTGGTCTTTGCCCGTGCAGGGGTGCGGGCGCACCTTGCGCCCATGGCAGCAGGGGGCGGCGGAAGAAAGCTGCGTCAGCGCTGAAGCTGGCTCACCAGGAACGCCCTGACCTGCTCCGCCAGCTTGGGCGACACGGTGCCCAGGACGCCTCGTTTGTGCTCCGGGATATGTTGGGCGACATCCTCGCCGGCCCCGAAGATGTAGTGGTTGAACACCGCGCCCCACGCCTCGCGGTGCTCGGGCGCCAAATGCTTCAAGTCCAGCAGGCAGTGCAACAGACAGTTCAGCGCCGAATTGGCCTTGTCGGTAGCGCCGATCGACTCTCGCCACCAATAGTTGACGAGCATGTTGTATTTGCTGAGCGATCGAACGTGGTGCCACCACAAGGCCGGGATGTAGATCGCGTCGCCGGGCTCAAGCTCCGCCACTTGCGCCGCGGCAAGTGCCGCCTCGAAGCGGGGAAAGCGTTTGAAGTCCGGCTCGTCGAACGACACCATACTGATCGGCGTCCCCGTCGGCGCATAGTCGAGCGGTCCGATGTAGAGATTGGAAATCTGCTCGGGCGGAAACAGCGTGAAGCGGCGCTTGCCGCTCACGACACAAGCCACGTTGTTCGATTCGTCGAAATGCGCCGGCGTGATGATCGCGCTGCCAAGCCAGATCCTCGGCGGAACCGATTCGTCCAGTATGGGTATCCTGTTCTCGTTCGCGAACCCCGGCAGACAATCCGCCAGCAGGGCACTCTGCACCACAACCGCCGGGCGATTTTGAAACGCGGAATAGCGGACCAGCTTGTCGTTGATCGCACGTATGGACATGCGGCTTCGCGTGAAATTGAAGCCGCTCATGTCATCGTTATAGAAAATCCGTCCCTTGACGTGAGGCGGCGCCAGGATGACATCGACGGCGCTTCCGTTGTCGAAATCGTTAAGGTACCGGGACACGGCCTCGGGCGATTTGATGGCGCATTGCACCGCAGGCCAATCTTTGACGACGCCTTTCAGGACCGCGGGCCGATAATGAGTGACAATTTCCCGCTTGAAGATCTCCTCGTCGACGTCGTGCCATTGTGGAATCGGTTGCAATTCTCGATTCATCCTGTCGAGCCGGGATTCGGAGAGGCTAAGGCCTCATTGCTTCGCCGGCTCCACGGCGATCGCAATCGCCTCGGTGTACGTCGCCTCGACGCGGTCGCCCGTCGCGACGCGCTTGAATTGCTCGGGATCGCGGACCTTCAGGTCAACGGTGCGCCGTGGACCGCGAAGTGTGACGGTTTGCGTCTGCGCATCGAGGGCGATCGATTCCGCGCTCAACGCCACTTGCCGCCCGGCCGCGCCCGCCGGACGTTCGCCCGCCTTTGCCCCGCCGACACCCGACTCCTCGGTACGCGCTACCGGTGCGCCGCTGCCCTTCTTGAGCTCGAGCGTCACCGCCCCGAGGTACTCGACGTTCACCTTATCACCGACCTTCATCTGCTCGAAGTTCATGACCTCAGGACCCGCGATGACGGTGACTCCTTTGCCTTTCGGGCGTCTCAACCTGACCGCGCGCGTCGCCGAGTCGATCGCGACGATCGTCGCGGTGACCTTGACAGCCTGAGCAGCGCCTGCGACGCCGGGTCCCTTGCCGATGACGACCGCCCCCGTCTGCCCCGTCGCCGGAAACGCCAGCGCTGCAGCGACAACGAAAATGATACTGCCCATCACCTTTTGCATTCGATACTCCCGTCAGCGTCATTTCACCGAATAACCACGGCCCTCGAGACACGCGGTACGCGCCTTCGCGTACGAAGCCTGCTGCGCGCCCTGCGCCTGTTGTTGCTGCTGCGCCGCCTGTTGCTGTTTAGTGGCGTGTTGCCGGCGACTCTGCGAGCGCGCCGCAACGGCGCCCGCCGCCGCCCCGGCGCCGGCATCACCACCGACGATCTCACACCGACCACCGCGCCTCGGGCCGCACCGCGCAGACCAGCGCCAAGCGTTGTGCCGGTGGCGGTCGTAGGCGACGTCGGTGCTGCCGCGGTCTGTTGCGGCGGCTTCGTCGGGTCGACGCCGGTCCGTTTCACCGCCCATTGGTGGCACTCGTATTCATCTTTCTTCTGCCGATCGGCCGACTGGCCTTTCGCCGGATAGACGTACTGCTGGCGAACGCGCCCGAGACAGTGAATGCCGCCGCAATGATGGCGGCGACCGTTTGTTTCATCGTGAAAGCCACAGATCCTCCTCGCTGGAGAGCATTCGCCGCGCAAAGATACAGCATCCGAAGCGCGACGCCCACACCGAGGCTCGGAGCGCTCAATTCGGCCTTTTCACGCTCTCGCGCGCCTTGCGCCGCTCCTCGCCCTGCACCGTGAGCAGCTTATACGCGGTGGAATACTTGTAGATGTTGCTGACGTAGGTGACGGTCTCCGGTCCGATCTTGTTGGCCGCGACCAGTTCGACATTGTTGAACCAGCGATTCGGGTCGAATCCGCGCTTGGTTGCCTCGCGCCGCAGTTGAGCGACGCGACCCGGCCCTGCGTTGTAGGAGCGAATGCGAACAGTCCTTTTTCGAGCGGCGTCATCGGCTCGTTCTTGTAGTACTGGTCGATCATGAATCGTACGTATTTGACGCCGGCGTGGATGCTGGGATCGAGTTCCTTGATATCGCCGACCTTTGAGATCCTTCCCGGTCGCCGGCATCACGTGCATCATGCCGATCGCACCGACCGGGCTCTTTGCTTGCTGATCGAGTCCCGGCTCCTGGAATCCCTGCGCCATGATCAGCAGATAGTCGACTTCATAACGGTCGCTGTACTTGCAAAACAGATCGACCGTTGCGCCAAAGCGCTTGCGCTCATCGTCGCCGACGGCATTCTTGACGAACTTTGGATCCTTTACGTAACGGTTGACGATGGAGTTGCCGAACATCGTCCCCTGACCGCGTGTTTTCACAAAGGTGTCGAGCGCCGCCTTCACACGGGACTGCCCTTCCGGATCATGAACGCGTTTTCGGCACCGTCGTGGAGGACGACCTCCGACCGCGGCCGGCATAGAAATACCGGATATGGTCAGCAATCTGTCAGCTTACCGCAGGCGAGCGTTGGTGGGTTACAACGGAAAGACCGCGCGGCCGGGCGGCCCGCGCGGGTGGTGCGGCACGACGCAGTGCGACTCAGCTCAGGCGGCGCGGTTCCCGACGGCGCGCACCAAGCGCGCGTCGACCAAATGCTCGGAGATGAACCAGACCTGCAACTCGTTCGTGCGGATCACGTCGCTGACGAGGAGATCGTTGGTGCCGTCGTCGCCAGATTCGGCCGCTTGATGCGCCATCGTGCGCGCCTCCAGCAGGATGATCTCGTGCGCATGGAGTAGCCGCGCCAATTGCACCGGGACTTCCTGCCGACCGCGCGGCAGGCGCGGAATCAACGTCGTTTCGGCAACGTCATGGGCCATGGCGATGCCCACACCACCCAGCGTCTGGATGCGTTCGGCCAGCAAATCCACCAACGCGTTCTGCTCGCCGTAATGTTTGTCATAAAGCAGATGGAGCTGATAAAACGTGGGCCCCGCGATCTGCCAATGGTGCTTCTTGTACATGTCGCGCAGCGTGATCGTGTCCGCGATGAGCTGATTGAGATTTTCCACGCTGGCCTTGCACACGCTCTCCGCCAATCCGATCGGCAGCTTCACGATGGTGCCGTAGGGTTGACTCTCGGCAGCGTGCTGTCCCACCAGCGGACGCACGCGATCGAATACGCTCCGTTCCTTTGCTGCGGGACTTTTCATTCCGACGCTCCTTCAATTCGGGGCCGCGCGCGTCATCCGATGTATTTCTCGACGATCTTGGCGGGCCGCACATGCGCGTCACCCGCGCTCTGCCCGATCTCGCGCAGCGCACGCCGCTGGCGCAGCAGATCCCAACATTGATCGAGCTCGACCTGGATTTTTGTCAAATGGCCGCTCTCGGTGGCGCTCTCCGAACCCCGTTCGAGAAGCCGATGCTCTTCGGCGACGAGACGTTGAATGCGGGTCAGAATGCCGCTGTCCGCTTCCGTTTCTTCCATGGAAATCCCTAGCCTGACTTTCAAGGCGCGAGCTGTGCCCGCAATTCCCCGCCCGGATTGGCGGCGCTATGCACATTCACGTACAAGTTGCCGGCTTTGAGACTCTCGAGTTGCGCGTCGGACAGCTTCGCGCCCGCGGCGACGGTGAATGTGTTGTCACCGGACTTGGTCAGCGGAACGATCACCGGCCCGTTCT
>CATPAO010000280.1 GCA_955652025.1 Casimicrobiaceae bacterium | reverse complement strand
GTGGCCGCGCCCGGCGTCACGCCCGGAACGAAGACCTCCTCGCGTCCGCGCGGCGTGTATTCGGCATAGAACCAATCCGACAGGTTGCTTCCGTCGTCGCGCAAACCCGAATCCGCGTTGATGCGCATCGAGACGACGCCCGACGGCGTGTCGGGCAGCTTTTCCGGCACGCCCTTGAGCGCGCGTTGCATGTAGCTGATCCAAATCGGAA
Source organism: Casimicrobiaceae bacterium (assembly GCA_955652025.1). Lineage (GTDB taxonomy): Bacteria > Pseudomonadota > Gammaproteobacteria > Burkholderiales > Casimicrobiaceae > VBCG01. The sequence continues at coordinate 5,668 of CATPAO010000280.1, read as the reverse complement.
GCGCGGCGACACCGCCGGTTTCGTTCGTGCCGAGCGTTCGCGGCTGATCGAAACCGATCCACGCAATGCCGACCTGTGATTGGTTGAAGCCGCAGAACCAGGCGTCGATATTTTCGTTCGTCGTCCCGGTTTTGCCGGCCAGATCGCGCCGCTTCAACTCCTGCGCTTTGGTCGCGGTGCCGTAGGCGATCACGTCGCGCAGCAGCGTCGTCATGATGAACGCGTTGCGCGAATCGATGGCGCGCTCGGCCCTGTCCCCGGCGCGTTCGGGTTGCGCCTCCGACAGCACATTGCCCTTGCCGTCGGTGATCCGGGCGATCAGATAGGGCGTGATGCGGTAGCCGCCGTTGGCGAACACCGAATAAGCAGTCGCCATCTGGATCGGCGTCGCCGCGCCCGCGCCAAGTCCCATCGTCAGATACGCCGGGTGCAACTTCGGGTCGAAGCCGAATTTGGCGATGTAGTCCTGCGCGTATTGCGGGCCGATCGCCTGCAGAACGCGCACGGTGACCAGGTTCTTCGACTTGGCGAGCGCGACCCGCAGGCGCATCGGGCCCTCGAATTTGCCGTCGTAGTTCTTCGGCTCCCAATCCTCGCCGCCGGCCTGCGCCGCCGGCACGAAGAAGGGCGCGTCGTTGATCACGGTCGCCGGCGAGAAGCCTTTTTCCAGCGCCGCGGAATAAATGAACGGCTTGAATGCCGAGCCAGGCTGGCGCAATGCCTGCGTCACATGATTGAACTTGCTGCGGTCGTAATCGAAGCCCCCCACGAGCGCGAGAATGGCGCCGTCCTGCGGGGCGACGGCGATGAAAGCGGCCTCCGCCTGGGGGAGCGACGTGATCGCGTAGCGCCCTTTTTCGTCGCGAACGACGCGGATCACGGCACCCCGGCGAATTCTTTGCGCCGCCGGCGCCTTGTCGGTGAGCCAGCGCGCGACGAATTTGAGACCGTCGCCCGAGACCTGGATCTGATCTCCGTTGCTCAACACCGCGTGCACCTCCGCAGGCGTTGCCTGCAGCACGACGGCGGCCAGCAAATTGTCGCTGTCGGCCGACTCCTGAAAGACATGGTCGAGGGCGGCGTCCTGCTCGGCGGGGTCGTCCGGCAGGCTCACGAACGTTTCGGGGCCACGGTAGCCGTGGCGGCGATCGTAATCGACGACGCCTCGGCGAACCGCGGCGTAAGCGGCTTCCTGGTGGGGTCGGTGGATCGTGGTCCACACCGTCAGGCCGCGGGTGTAAGCGTCCTCGCCATACGCGTCGAACACGACTTGGCGGGCCATTTCGGCGACGAACTCGGCGCGGGTCGGCAGCTGTTCGCGGAGCCCCTGTCTGACGGCGAGTGGCGCAGATTGTGCTTCGCGCAACTGGTCGTCGTTGATGAATCGAAGCTCATGCATACGCCGCAGAACATATTGTTGCCGCGTCTTCGCCCGGCGCGGATTGTTGACCGGGTTGTACGCCGACGGCGCTTTCGGCAGGCCGGCGAGCATCGCGGCCTCGGCGAGCGTCAGTTCCTTCAACGGCTTGCCGAAGTAGATCTGCGAGGCGGCCGCGAAGCCGTATGCGCGCTGGCCCAGGAAAATTTGGTTGACGTAGAGCTCGAAGATCTCGTCTTTGCTGAGGCTCGCCTCGATCTTCCAAGCGAGAAGTGCCTCGCGGAGCTTGCGGGTAATCGTCTTTTCCCGCGTCAGAAAGAAGTTGCGCGCCACCTGCATCGTAATCGTGCCCGCGCCCTGCTGGGTGCCGGACGAGAGGTTCGCAAACGCCGCCCGCGCGACACTCAAATAGTCAACTCCGCCGTGCTGGTAGAAACGCTCGTCCTCGGCGGCCAAAATAGCCTGTTTCATGACATCCGGGACTTCGCGGATCGCCACGATCGCCCGCCGCTCCTCGCCGAATTCGCCCAGCAGGTCGCCTTCGGCCGAGACGACGCGCAGCGGTATTTTGGGCTGGTAATCCGTGAGTGCCGTCAGGGAAGGAAGGGTCGGCCAAAGGAGCGCCAGGACGAACGCGCAGAGCAACGCCCCGACCAGCCCCAGGCCCAAGGCAAGAGAACCGAGATAGAGTAACCAGCGTTTCAGCACCGGGACAGCCTGGAAGAAGGGAAACCGGGGTCCAAAATGACATTATAGGCAGCGATGCAACACTACCCCGCCAAAAAGGGAAAACAAATTGACAACTGTTACACTTGCTGCCAGAGTTTAATGTAACTTGTCAGCATCCGGACTGACCCCCCATGGTTGCCGAAAACCTCTCGTCCGCGCTGGACATCTTCAAAACCAAGACCCCGTCCTTGGTCGGCGTCGACATTTCGTCGACGTCGGTCAAGATGGTCGAGCTCTCCGACGTCGGCAAGGGCGGCTTCCGTCTGGAGCGTTACGCGATCGAGCCGCTCCCGAGGGACGTCGTCAGCGACGGCAACGTCGCCAACATGGACCAGGTCGCCGAAACCCTGCGTCGCGGTTTCAAGCGGCTGGGCAGCCGCAACCGTAACATCGCGCTGGCCCTGCCCGCTGCGATGGTCATCACCAAGAAGATTATCGTCCCTGCCGGCCAGAAAGAGGAGGAGCTCGAGCTGACCGTCGAGGCCGAGGCCAATCAGTACATCCCGTTTGCGTTGGACGAAGTCAATCTCGACTTCCAGATCCTCGGCGCGGCGTCGACCAGCGCCGACGAGGTCGAGGTCCTGATCGCCGCGTCGCGCAAAGAAAAAGTCGAGGATCGCGTCGCGGCGGCCGAGGCCGCCGGGCTCAAACCCCGCATCATGGACGTCGAGTCCTATGCGACGCAGGAGACGTTCCAATTGATCGGGCCGTCGCTGCCCGCGAACGGACGCGACCAGAACATCGCGCTGGTCGATATCGGCTCGCACGTCAGCCATTTCTACGTTCTGCGGAATAACCAGTTCCTGTTTTCGCGCGACCAGGCATTCGGCGGCAATCAGCTGACCCAGGACATCCAGCGCGCGTTCAATCTGTCGGCGGACGAAGCAGAGTCGGCGAAGAAAAACCAAGGCTTGCCCGAAAACTACGACAACGACGTCTTGCAACCGTTCATGGAAACACTGGCGCTCGAGGTCACGCGGGCGCTGCAATTCTTCTTTACGTCGACCTCGTACAACCAGGTCGACCAGATCGTGCTGGCAGGCGGCTGCGCCTTGCTGCCCGGGCTGGACGAATTGGTGTCGAAGCGGGCCGGCGTCGGCACCATCGTCGCGAACCCATTCGGCAACATGCAATCGTCGGAGCGGATTCGGCCGCGGCAGCTCGCGCAGGACGCGCCGATGCTGTTGATCGCGACCGGTCTTGCGATGCGGAGTTTCGAGTAATGGCTATCGTCCGCATCAACCTGCTGCCGCACCGCGAGCAGAAGCGCCAGGCGCGCCAGCGGCAATTCGTTTCGCTCGCGATCCTGAGTGTGTTGGGCGGGCTGGCCGCGGTCGGCATCGGTTACGGCATTCTCGCTTCACGGATCGACAACCAGCAAAGCCGTAACGCGCTCCTCAAGACGGAGATCGCCAAGCTCGACGAGCAGATCAAGGAAATCGATCGGCTGCGCGAACAGATCCAGGCGGTGCTGTCGCGCAAACAAGTCGTCGAGACGCTTCAGGCGAATCGTAGCGAAGCGGTGCATCTCATGGACCAGCTCGTGCGCCAGCTTCCCGACGGCGTTTACCTGCGGGCGATCAAGGAAACCGGCAACAAGGTCACGCTGACCGGGTACGCGCAGTCGAACGCGCGCGTGTCCACGCTTATGCGCAACATCGAATCGTCGCCCTGGGTGGGGCAGCCGGAGTTAGTCGAGATCCAACTCGTTCCCAACCCGGCCGGGCCCGCCGGCACCAAGGTGTCGCAGTTCGTGCTGAACCTGCAGGTCAAGAGCACGGCGCCTCCGGCCGAGGCCGTCAAACCGGCACCGGGGCGTGCGCCCGGCAAGGGGAATCCGGCATGACTTTCGACGATTTCCGCCGGCTCAATTTCCGCGAAGCCGGCAGCTGGCCGCTTTTCCCCAAGCTGGTACTGCTCGGCCTGCTGGTACTCGCCATCGTGGGCGTTGGCGCATGGTTCGTTTGGAAGGATCAGTTCGAGACGCTCGACGGCGCGCAGCAGGAAGAGGTGCGATTGCGCGAGCAATACGCGCAAAAGAAGGTCAAGGCGATCAATTTCGAGCTGTACGTGCAGCAGCTGAAGGAAGTCGAGCAGTCGTTCGGGGCGCTGGTCAAGCAGCTCCCCAACCGTGCCGAGATCGACGCGCTTTTGACCGACATCAACCAGGCCGGCCTCGGCCGCGGCTTGCAGTTCGAGCTGTTCCGTCCGGCCACGCAGGAAAGGATGGCGGACTTCTACGCCGAGCTGCCGATCAGCATCCGCATCACCGGCAACTATCACGACATGGGCGCGTTCGCGAGCGACGTCGCGCAGCTGCCGCGAATCGTGACGTTGAACGATGTCGCGATCGCGAACAACGGCGGCATCCTGTCGCTCGACGCGGTCGCGAAGACGTTCCGTTACCTGGACGAAGAAGAGATCGCCAAGCAACGCGCCGCGGCCAAGGCGAAGGCGAAGGCGCAATGAACGCGCGCGTTGCGATCGCCTGGGTCGTCGCGTCCGCACTTCTCGGCGCATGTGGCGGCGAAACCCATCAGGACCTCCGCGCATGGATGGCCGAGCAGGGCAAGAATTCGAAGGGCCGGCTCGAGCCGCTGCCGCAGATCAAGCCGTACGAGCCGTTCACCTACAACGCGTACGACCTGCCGGATCCCTTCAAGCCGCGCAAGATCGAGCCGGCGAAGGGCGGCGGGCGACTCGCGCCGGATCTCGCGCGGCGCCGCGAGGCGCTGGAGTCCTATCCGCTGGAGTCGCTGACGATGGTGGGCACGCTCGCGCGCGGCAAGGGTGTCTACGCGCTCGTGCGCACGCCCGAAAAGGACATCTATCAAGTGCGGCCGGGCAATTATCTGGGCCAAAACTTCGGCGTCGTCACCGGCATCACCGACGGTGAAATCAAATTGAAGGAACTGGTGCAGGACGGCTCGGGCGACTGGGCCGAACGATCGAGCACGTTGAACTTGCAGGACAAAAGTGCACAAGGGAGCATAAAATGATCGCGTCTAGCGACAGTCGTCGGACGGGCCGCGCAAATACCGCCGCCCGCCGCGGATGGATGGCCGCCGTTGCGGCGCTGTGCGGCCTGCTCGTCTCCGCGCATGCGTTCGCACAGGCAACCAATGCGATCGAACAGGTCACCGTGACGCGTGGCGCGTCGGGACGCACGGTCGTCAAGTTCACGCTGAAGGCGCCGCCGGCGAACCCGCCGGCGGGCTTCTCGATCGCCAACCCGCCACGGATCGCGCTGGATTTCACCGATACTTCGAGCGCGCTGCCCAGCAACCAGCGCGCGGTCGACAGCCCGACGCTCCGCAGCCTTAATTTCGTGCAAGCCGGCAACCGGACGCGCGTCGTGTTCAATTTGAATGCGCCGCAAAGCTTCGAGACCAGCGTCGAGGGCCGCGATGTGGTGGTGACGCTCGCCGACTCCGCCGGGGCGACCGCTGGCGATCAGAGCCAAGTCCAGCGCTTCGCCGAGGCGCGTCCGGGCGAAGTCCAGCACGCGCTTCGCGACGTCGACTTCCGCCGCGGCAGCAACGGTGAAGGCCGCATCATCGT
>CATPAO010000279.1 GCA_955652025.1 Casimicrobiaceae bacterium | reverse complement strand
GCCGAGCTCCGCCGGGTGAAGCGGCTGTCCGGCGCGAAACACGACACCGCCCCGTTTCAGATCCTCGCCGGCAAAGCGGCGATTCTGGCCGGCCTTTCCCACCGCGCCAGGCGCGATCGTCACGCCGTCGGCCGCTTCCGCCGCGCGCTCCTGCATCACAACCGCGTCGGCGCCGGCTGGCATCACGGCGCCGGTGAAAATGCGCACCGTTTCGCCCGCGTCGATCGCGCGGCCTTCGTACGGTTTGCCGGCGAACGATTCGCCGATCCGCTTGAGCTTCGTTTCGCCGCCGGCTTCGACATCCGCAAAGCGGACCGCCCAGCCGTCCATCGCCGAGTTGTCGTGTCCGGGAACGTCGATCGGCGAGACGATGTCCTCGGCCAGGATGCGATCGAGCGCATGCCGGATGTGGACGCGCTCGACGGTCGTGATCGGCGTCAGGAATTGACGGATCAGCGACCTCGCGCGATCGACCGGCATCGAGTTCGGATCGTAGTCGTCGGCGCACGAGAGTTCGCGCAATGTCTGGGGGGCGTTCATCTTCAATCCGTAACAACGCAACTAACTGCGATTCTAATCCGGGCGCGGACCGCCGGCCGCGTCGAGCTCCTCGCGCGTGTTGATGTTGCGAAACGCGTCGGCCTCGTCGTCGAAGCTGACCTCCACCGTCGCGAGCGTGGCGTACCACGCGTCGATCTTGCGTCCGCCGTCGGCGAGAAACCACGCGAGGTGTTCCGCCACATCGCGGCGAACTAGCGCGAACACCGGATGCGGCTGTTGGAAAGTCTTCGCGACCGCGAGCTGCGCCGAATTTTCCGCGAGCCCCGCGACCAGACGGGGGACGAGATCGGTGGGAAGAAACGGCGAATCGCACGGCACCGTGACAACGTAGTTTGTCTCGGCGCGCGACATCGCTGCATGAAGGCCGGCAAGCGGACCGGCGAAACCGCCGACGGCGTCCGCGACCACCGGCGCGCCGAACCGTTCGTAACGCTCGCGATTCTGGTTGGCGTTGATGAGCAGCGCACCGACCTGCGGTGCGAGCCGCTCGATCACGTGTGCGACCAGCGGCCGCCCGTCGAGCTCGACCAAGCCCTTGTCGACGCCGCCCATCCGCCGACCCTGGCCGCCGGCAAGCACGACGCCGGTGATGTCGCTCCGCGCGATCGCTACCGTGACGCGTGGAGAGAGGGCCATGGAATCCAGCCGACGTGCTCTTCGACGAGCGCGTGACGACCCGCCGCCGTCACGGCCTGAACCGTTCGCCACCGGTGAACAGCAGATAGTGCTTGTTCGTCGCGCGGCCGATCATCGTGATGCCGACTTTTTGCGCGATCTCGTAACCCATCTGCGTCAGGCCGGAGCGCGAAACCAGAAACGGTATGCCCATCTGCGCGGCCTTGATCACCATCTCCGAAGTGAGACGGCCGGTCGTGTAGAAGATCTTGTCGCCGCCGTCGATCCGGTCGAGCCACATCCGTCCCGCGATCGCGTCGACCGCGTTGTGGCGGCCGACGTCCTCGACGAACAGCATGATCTGCGCATGATCATCGACGTTGCTTGCGAGCGCGCATCCGTGCACGGCTCCGGCCTGTTTGTAAATTGTCTCGTGCAGCCGCACCTGGTCGAGCAACTCGTACAGTGCTGCGCGCGACAGCGTCTCGCCGGGCGGCAGTCTTACGCTGTCGATTTCCGCCATCAAGTCGCCGAACACGGTTCCCTGGCCGCAGCCGGTCGTCTTCGTGCGCTTCGCGGTTTTGAGGTCGAGGTCGGCGAGCCCGTTGCGGGTCCTGACGGCGACGGAATTGGTTTCCCAGTCGACCTGCACGGCGCTAATGTCCTCGATCTTTTCCACCAGTCGCTGGTTGCGCAGGTAGCCGATTGTCAGGTCCTCGGGCGCGGCACCCAGCGTCATCAGCGTGAGGATCTCCTGCTTGTCGACGTAGACCGTCAACGGATGCTCGCCCGCGACCGGCACGTCGCGCCGCTCACCCTGCTCGTCGACGGCGACGACGTCGAACGTGGCCGGCCGGCCGGCGTCGGTCAGCAGCGGGCGATAAGGCGTGTTGGGGGCGTTCACGTCAGATCAGCCGCCGATGTACGACATCTCGACCTTGGCCGCGCGAACGGTGTTGGCGGTGCGAAATTCCGAATAGCGATCCGCGCGCTGCCGCCAGATCGCCGCGATCGCATTCTCGATCTGCGTGTCGCGGTAGTCGCCGCGTAGCAGCGCCCGCACGTCGTAACCCTCGGTCGCGAACAGACACGTGAAAATCTTGCCGTCGGTCGACAGCCGCGCCCGCGTGCAGTCGCGGCAGAACGCCTGCGTCACCGACGCGATGACGCCGATCTCGCCGCCGCCGTCGCGATATCGCCACCGCTCGGCAACCTCGCCGCTGTAGTTCGGCTCGATCGCTTGCAGCGGCAGCTCCGCGCCGATCGTGCGAATGATTTCCGCCGCCGGCACGACGTCGTCCATCCGCCAGCCGTTCGTGTGCCCGACGTCCATGTATTCGATGAACCGCACGATATGACCGCTGCCCTTGAAGTGACGCGCGAGCGGCAGCACGGCAGCCTCGTTCATGCCGCGCTTGATCACCGCGTTGATCTTGATCGGCGCGAGACCGGCCGCGTGCGCGGCGTCGATGCCCTCGAGCACGCGCGCCACCGGAAAGTCGACGTCGTTCATCGCGCGAAACGTCGCGTCGTCGAGCGCGTCGAGACTGACCGTAACGCGTTTCAATCCGGCATTGTGCAGCGCGCGCGCCTTCCGCGCGAGCAGCGCGCCGTTGGTCGTCAACGTGAGATCGATACCGGGAATGGCGGCGAGAAGCTCGACCAGACGCTCGAGGCTTTTGCGCAGCAGCGGCTCGCCGCCGGTCAGGCGGATCTTTCGCACGCCGAGCTCGACGAATATGCGCGCGATGCGCGCGATCTCTTCGAACGAGAGCAATTCGTCGTGCGGCAGGAAAGGGTAGTCGCGGCCGAACACATCCTTCGGCATGCAATAGACGCAGCGGAAGTTGCAGCGGTCGGTGACGGAGATCCGCAGGTCGGAGAGCGGCCGGTCGCGCGTATCGACCGGTCTTGCACCGCCTGCGCCGGCCTCCGACGCCGCGGCGCGAGCGAACGCGTCGCGCGCCGAAAGCTGCGCCGTCCGCGCATCGGCGAGCGGGATGATCTTCGGTGTGCGCCTCATGATGGGGAATGGTAGCAGGGTCCGCTGGAATGGCTCGTATGCAGGTGTATGATCGATCGCGCACCGGTGCGGTCCGCCGTTGATCGAAAACCCATGCAATCGTTGCGGTTTCCCGTGGATGTCGTCATGGAGCGCGTTCCGCTCGACAATCGATGGGCGAGCGAATTCTGGCGTCCGGCGGCGGTCCAACCGTGTGACGGTGGCGATGACGACAAGTTCGATGCCGAGCAACTGCGCGACGACGCCGCCGGCACGCTTTGGCGGCTGGGTCCGTATGCGATCGAATTGCATCCGACCGAGGCCGAAGGCTACTTTCTGAATGTGACTTCGCCGGCGCCTTGCGTGTTCGTGATGTGGCGGCCGTGCGACGACGCCGTGCCGCCGGCGCGGCCCGTTCTGGTGACTGTCAGCTACAACGAAGCCGGCCGGCTCCTCGACGGCGGCGAGCGCGTCGACAACGTCGCGATGCCCGCGGCGATTCTCGACTGGATACGGCCGTTCGTTGCCCTGCATTACAAGCCCGAGCCGAAACGGAAAATGAAGCGCAACGACCCGCTCGCGAACGATGGTAACGTCCGCGATGGCGATCGGCGCGACTGACGCAATGACGGACGACGAAAACACGCCCCGGGCGACGTTCTTGAAGCGCTGGTCGGCGCGGAAGCGGGCGGTGGCGGCGGAGGGTAACGCTGCGGTCCCGCCCAACACGAACGCGACGCCAGCCGTTTCATCCGAGGCCGCTCTGCCATCGGCACCGCCGACGGCGGCGGTCGCCGCGCTGCCGCCCGTCGAGTCGCTGACGTTCCATTCCGATTTTGCGGCGTTCATGCAGCCGGAGGTCGACGAAACGCTCAGGCGCTCGGCATTGAAAAAGCTCTTCACCGATCCGCGCTTCAATGTCATGGACGGCCTCGACATCTATATCGACGATTATTCGAAGGCCGACCCGATTGCGCCGGACGTGGTGCGAACGCTCGTGCAGGCGCGCTACATTTTCGATCCGCCGCAAACGCGCATCAACGAGCAGGGATTCGTCGAAGACGTTCTCCCGGCGACGCCGGAAACGCCGCCCTCGCCGGCCGTCGATGCGATCGCGCTCGCGTCCGGCGAGGACCTGCCCGTCGAGCCCCCCGCCGTCGATCCGGCGGAAACGCCGGTACAGGCCGAGCTGCCGCTTGCCGAGCCTGCGGCGGTGGAACCCGGTCAAGCGGAATGAGCACCGCAAGCGTGCAGGCCCCTTGAGCATCGCCGACAAACAACTGTGGCTATGCT
>CATPAO010000278.1 GCA_955652025.1 Casimicrobiaceae bacterium | reverse complement strand
GCCGGCGTCATCAGGATTGGCGTGCCGCAGGACCTTCCGCCGTTCGGCTCGGTCGGCAGCCGTGGGCAACTCGAAGGCTACGACGTGGACGTCGCGCGGCTGGTCGCCAAAGATCTCGGCGTGAAACTCGAATTGGTGCCAGTGGCAAGCGTCAACCGCATCCCATACCTGCAGACGGGAAAAGTGGATCTGGTCATCTCCAGTCTCGGCGTCACCCCGGACCGCGCCAAGGCGATCGCCTTTTCCGACGCGTATGCACCATTCTTCTCCGGTGTTTTCGGCGACCCGAAAGTCCAGGTGAAGTCGGCGGCCGATCTCGCCGGCAAGACCGTCGGCGTGACGCGCGGAACGCTCGAAGAAGCCGACCTCGCCAAGATCGCGCCCACGAACGCGATGCTTCGGCGCTTCGATGATAACAACGCGACCATCGCCGCGCTCCTCTCGGGCCAGGTGGAGCTGATCGCGATCGGCAACATCGTTGCCGCATCGCTGGCGCAAAAAACCCCGGGCAAAGTCGAGAAAAAATTTGTGATCAAGGACTCGCCCGCCCATATCGGCGTGCGCCGGGGCGAGCACGACGTTGTCGCGTGGTTGAACGTGTTCATCTACTACCACAGGAAGCCCGGCGGCGAACTCAACGCGCTGGCGCGCAAGTGGTTCGGCGAGCCGCTGCCAGACGCTCCGGCGTTGTGACCGCAACCGGCATCTCGTGTCCACGCGGCGAGTACGCCCAGCGACCGAGGTGATCCCCACCACGGCATGGCGCAGTTGAAATCGGCAAACCGTTGAGGGACACAAAGCAAGCCCATCGGTGGAGGAAAAGATGCCCAAATTCTTCAAATCGCTGTTCGGCCAGGTCGTCATCGCGCTGGTCGTCGGCATCGCCGTCGGCGTGCTCTACCCGCAGTTCGGCGTCGGCTTGAAACCGCTCGGCGACGCATTCATCAAGCTGATCAAGGTGCTCATCACGCCGATCGTCTTTTGCGTGGTCGTCATGGGCATTGCGGGCGCAGGCGATCTCAAGAAGGTCGGCCGGGTGGGGCTTAAGGCGGTGATCTATTTCGAAGTGGTCACGACGATCGCGCTCATGCTTGGCATCGCGCTCGCCTACACCTTCCAGCCGGGCGCCGGGATGAACATCGATCCCAAGTCGCTGGATGCGGGAGCGTTGAGCTCCTATGTCGACCGCGCATCGCAAGTGAAAAGCCAGGGAACGGTCGAGTTCCTGATGAAGCTCATTCCGACAACCTTTGTCAACGCCTTCGCCAGCGGCGACGTCCTGCAGGTGCTGCTTGTTTCGTTGGGATTCGGATGCGCGCTGGCGCTGTTGGGCGATACGGGCAAGCCCGTGCTTTCGTTCATCGAGCTGGTATCGCACGTGTTCTTCAAGATGATGTTCTTTGTCGTTAAGCTTGCGCCGCTGGGCGTGCTCGGGGCGATCGCGTTCACCGTCGGCAAGTACGGCATCGGTTCGTTGCAGCAGTTGGGCTATCTCGTGGGACTGTTCTATCTGACCGTGATCATTTTTGTCGTGGCGATCCTCGGGGGCATTCTGCGCATGGTCGGATTCAGCATCTTCAAGTTGATCCGGTACCTGCGCGAAGAGCTGATGATTGTCGCCGGCACGGCTTCGTCGGACAGCGTGCTGCCTCAGATCATGCGTAAGCTCGAGCGCATGGGCATCAAGGACTCCACGGTTGGCCTGGTCATTCCAACGGGCTACTCGTTCAACCTGGATGCCTTCTCGATCTACCTCACGCTAGCCGCCGTGTTCATCGCCCAGGCGACCAACACCCCGCTGGCGATGACCGATCTGCTGGCGATCCTGGCGGTGGCGCTGATCACATCCAAGGGCGCGCACGGGGTGCCGGGCTCCGCGATCGTAATTCTGGCGGCCACGCTGACCGCGATACCGGCCATCCCGGCGATCGGACTGGTATTGGTGCTGTCGGTGGACTGGTTCATGGGCATCGCACGGGCGCTCGGCAACCTGATCGGCAACTGCGTGGCGACCGTCGTCGTCGCGGCGTGGGAAAAGGACATCGACAAGGTGCAGGCGCGCAAGGTGCTCGACGGCAGGGTCGAAGTCGACCTGGACGAGCGCCCGGCGGAGCTCGCATCGCCTAGGCCGCAGCGGGCGTGAAGGGCGGGTGCCTAAAGCGGCGAAGCGGAAGGAGGCATCATGCGATTCGGCACCGAGCTGATGCGGCAGGCGGACGTGCTCGGCCTGTTCACCGAGGATTCGCCTCGGGTCACGCGCACGTACCTAAGCGAGCAGCACAAGCAGGCCGGCGAATACCTGATCGGGCTCATGCGTCGCGCCGGAATGACGGCGGAATTTGATGCGCTTGGCAACATCGTCGGGCGCTATGAAGCCGCGGATCCGCGCGCGCCGGTGGTCATGACCGGCTCGCACCAGGACAGCGTGCGCAATGCCGGCAAGTACGACGGGCTGTTCGGCATCATCACCGCGATCGCGTGCGTGAAAGATCTGCACGATCGCGACAAGAGGCTGCCGTATACGCTCGAGATCGTCGGCTTCGGCGACGAGGAGGGCGTGCGGTTCGGTGCGACGCTGATCGGCAGCAAGGCGATGGCCGGCAGCTTCGAGCCGGCGTGGCTCGATAAGGCCGACGATAGCGGCATCACGATGCGCCAGGCGCTCACCGATTTCGGCGGCAACCCGGAGGGATGGCGCGACATCGACCGCAGCGGCAAAGGGGTGGTCGCGTACGTCGAATCGCATATCGAGCAGGGGCCGGTGCTGTTGAATGAAGGTTTGCCGGTAGGGGTCGTCACGGCGATCGCCGGCGCCTCCCGGCTCCGCGTCAACGTGACCGGTCTCGCCGGCCATGCCGGGACGGTGCCGATGGGCAGCCGCCAGGACGCGTGCACGGCGGCGAGCGAGATGGTGCTGTTCGTCGAGCGTTATTGCGAAGAACGCCGGGGGCTCGTCGGCACCGTCGGCAAGATGGCGGTGCTACCCGGCGCGATCAACGTGATTCCGCAGGAGGCCGAATTCACGATCGATGTCCGCTCCGGCGATGACGCCCTGCGCCGCGAGGCCGTCGCTGCGTTCCAATCGGGCTTCGAAGACATCGCCAAGAGACGCGGCGTGGTTGTCAACGCCGCGCCGTTTTACGCGGCGAACGCCGCGCCATGCGATGCGGCGCTGCAGGAGCAGATCGCGGGCGCCATCCGCGCGCACGGCATTCCGATCCGGCGTCTGCCGAGCGGCGCGGGCCACGATGCGATGGTGTTTCCCGCCGTGTGCCCGACCGCGATGCTGTTCGTTCGCTGCGGCAACAACGGCATCAGTCATCACCCCGACGAGACGATGACGGCCGAAGACGCCGAGATCGCGACGTCGGTGCTGCTG
>CATPAO010000277.1 GCA_955652025.1 Casimicrobiaceae bacterium | reverse complement strand
GCGCGACGTCCGCGACCAGCTTTTCTGAGCCCGCCGCGGGCGATGGGCCATCGCGGACATTCGACGCGCAACGGCCGTCAAGACGGCCCGGACGCGTTTTCGCGCGAGCAGCAAAATCGCACGCGCATCGCGCAAGTCGCGGCCCGGCTCATTGCCGAGCACGGGATCAGTGACTGGTCGATCGCCAAGCGCAAGGCGGCGCGGCAACTGATGCTGGGCGAACGCGAAGCGCTTCCTGCCGACACCGAGATCGAAGCCGCGCTTGCCGCGCATCATGCGTTGTTCGGCGCCGCGGAGCACGAGGATGCGCTTGCGGGGCAGCGAGAGGAAGCACTCACATGGATGAGGCGTCTTGCGGCGTTCGGTCCGGCGCTGGTCGGCGGCGTCGCCGCGGGTTGGGCAACCGCGCATAGCGACATTCGGGTGGAGCTCGTCGCCGACGATGCGAAAGCGGTCGAGCTCGCATTGATCAACGCCGGCGTTCGGTACCGCGTTCCGCCGCCGCGCCGCCACGACGCGCCGCCCGAACTGCTGATCGAAACTCCACGCGGTGGCGTGCGGCTGATCGTGGTGAGCGAATCCGCGCGACGCCAGCGGCCGCGACGCGATGCGCAAGGTGGCGAGGAGTCGCGGCTGTCAACCGAAGCGTTGGCCGCAATCCTGGCGAAGAAATAGAGGTTGTTGCTATTTTTCGGTGAGCCAGCGTGCGGCATCGAGCGCGTAGTAAGTGAGGATCGCGTCGGCGCCGGCACGCTTCATTCCGGTCAACGCCTCGAGCACGCATGCGCGCTCCTCGAGCCAGCCCGCCTGTGCGGCGGCCTTCAGCATCGCGTATTCGCCGGACACCTGGTACACGGCGGTCGGCATCCCGAACGTCTCCTTCACGCGGCGGACAATGTCGAGATAGGGCAGTCCCGGCTTCACCATCACCATGTCCGCGCCCTCGCCGATGTCGAGCCACGTTTCCCACAACGCCTCGTCGCTGTTCCCGCAATCCATCTGATACGTGTCCTTGTTGCCGCCACCGAGGCTTCCGGCCGATCCGACGGCGTCGCGGAACGGACCGTAGAAGGCCGACGCATACTTGGCCGAGTACGCGAGAATCCGAGTGTGGAGGTGGCCGGCACCATCCAGCGCCGCCCGCAAGGCACCGATTCGGCCGTCCATCATGTCGGACGGCGCGACGATGTCGGCGCCGGCCGCCGCATGACACAGCGCCTGCCGGCCGAGTGCGACGACCGTCTCGTCGTTCATGACGTAGCCGCCCGCGTCGATCAGGCCGTCCTGGCCATGGCGCGTGTACGGATCGAGCGCAACGTCGGTGACGATGCCGAGATTGGGAAACCGTTGCTTGAGTGCGCGCACGGCGCGGGGAACCAATCCCTCGGCGCGCCACGCTTCGGCGGCGTCATCCGACTTCTGTTCCGCGCCGATGACCGGAAACAACGCGATCGCGGCAACGCCGAGCTTCATGCACGCGTCGGCGTCGTGCAGCAGCAAGTCGATACTTTTCCGCGCGACGCCCGGCAGCGAGGGCACGGGATCTTCGCGCCCGGTACCGTCCTGCACGAACACCGGATAGATGAAATCGTCGGCGGAGAGCCGCGTTTCCCGCACGAGGCGCCGCGAGAAGTCGTCGCGGCGCATCCGCCGCATCCGTCGCCGCGGAAAATTTCCGCCGAAGGCAAAGCTCATGGTCCCATTCCAGTCATGATCCGCGTCGCATCGTAATCGCGCCGGCGGCGGCCCGCAATCCGCCTGGTGCTACGACGGAACTTGGCGCGCGGGGCAAGGTCCATTTGAACAGACGGTGAACGTCTCCCGCTTTCCTCCCTGAGCGGGTGCTCGATGTCGGTAGACTCCGATATCGGGCGTTCTTGGGCCCCGCGTCACTCCCCTTGATCGCGGGGCCCTTTTTCTTTCCGAATCCCCCACACAGAGTGGGTGATTACGCGCGCGGGAGCCAGGCGTCGAGCGCGGCGTCGGCCACTTCAACGCCGGCGCGCGATGCCGCCGAAAAGGCCTGCACGACCACCGCCGTCGCCTGCGCGCCGAATCGCTCGTCGATGCGTCGGCGAATACCGGCCGCGGCGGCGCGGCGCTCGGCCACGTTCAGCTTGTCCGATTTGGTCGCGAGGATGAGCACCGGCCGACCGGACGGCAAGAAACCGGAGAGCAGGTCCTCGTCCAACGATTTGAGGCCATGCCTTGCATCGACAACGACGACGAGTCCGATCAGCGTCGACCGCGTCGTTACATAGTCCCAAAGAAAGTCCTGCCATTCGCGCTTCATGGCCTTGGGAACCGCCGCGTAGCCGTAGCCGGGAAGATCGACGACGCGCCCGCCGCCGCGCAACGCGAAATAATTGATCTGCCGCGTGCGCCCGGGCGTACGGCTCGCATAGGCGAGGCGCGTTTGACGCGCTAGGGCGTTGATCGCGCTCGACTTGCCGGAATTGGAGCGCCCGGCGAACGCAATTTCAGGCGGGCCGGGCGCCGGAAGCTGCGACGTCTGCGCCGCGGCGCCATCGAAATGGGCGCCGACGAGAGGTCCCGGCGCTGCCTTGTCGCGCCACGCGACCCGCGTTTTTGCCGCCCGCGACGACTCCGTTACAATAGCCCGCTTTTTCATGCGATCGGATTGATTTGCCGGAAAGCCGCGAACGGTGGCCGGCGATCTTCAAGGAGCAGCACGAAATGAATCGCCCCTGGCTCTTCGCTGCTTTCGCGGCATGTTTCGTTTCCGTTGCCGCCGCCGCGGAGGAGGCCGCCGCGCCGGCGCAGGCCGATGTCGCGAAAGCGCGGCAAATCGTGACGCAGGTGTGCGCCGCCTGCCACGGCGCCGATGGCAACAGCGCGGCGCCCGCGAATCCCAATCTTGCCGGACAGCACGCCGACTATATCACTCTGCAACTCGCACACTTCAAGGCCGGTATCCGCGTTAATCCCGTCATGCAGAGCATGGTGGCCAACCTGTCGGATGCCGACATGCGCGCTCTGGGCGCCTATTTTTCGCAGCAGAAGCCGAGGGGACTCACGGCCAAGGATGCGGCGATGGTCAAGGTCGCACAAAAAATCTATCGAGGCGGCGACGCGCTGGCCGGGGTGCCTGCATGCGCGGCGTGCCACTCGCCGACCGGCGCCGGAATTCCGAAGAACTATCCGCGCGTCGCCGGACAATACGCCGACTACAACTACGCGCAGCTCAAGGCGTTCAAGGCGGGCGAGCGCGGTGCCGACCCGGGCGGCAAGGACGTCAACGGCGGGATCATGGGCACGATCGCTGGCAAGATGACCGACGCTCAGATGAAGGCCGTCGCGGACTATATGGCAGGGTTGCGGAACTGAGCGACGCGCGCATTGCCGGCTTGCACGTCTATCCGGTCAAAGGCTGCGGCGGCCTTGCGCTCGCTCGCGCCGACGTCCATGTCACCGGGTTGGCCACAACGGGCGTTCACGATCGCGAATGGATGGTCGTCGACGGTCATGCGGCGTTCGTCACGCAGCGTGAATCACCGCGACTCGCGCAGGTCGTCACGGCGATCGTCGACGGCGCGCTTACGTTGTCGGCGCGCGACGCGGGAACGATCGTCCTCACACCGCGGGACGGCGGGAGTCACGCCCATGAAGTCACCGTCTGGCGCAGCAAGGTCCAAGGCTTCGACGCCGGCGACGCCGCGGCGAAGTGGATTTCGGCGTTCCTGCGCAAAGAGGTCAGGCTTGTGCGCTTCGATGGCTCGAAGGCGCGAATCTGCAATCCGGATTACGCCGGCGATTCTGGCGCGCACACGATGTTCGCCGACGGCTATCCGACGCTCGTCGTCGGACAGGCGTCGCTCGACGACCTGAACGCGCGGCTCGCCGGCAAAGGGGAGCGCACGCTGCCGATGAATCGCTTCCGCCCCAATATCGTCGTCGCGGACCTCCCCCCGTACGCGGAAGACCACATCGACACGCTCGAATGCGCCGGCGTTACGCTGCGCATGGTCAAGCCGTGCGCGCGTTGCAAGGTGACGACGATCGACCAGGCCACCGGCCATGTCGGCGTCGAGCCGTTGCACACACTCTCGACCTATCGCCGCGACGATGCGCTCGCCGCGGTTACCTTCGGCATGAACGCGATCGTGATCGGCGGCGCAGGCCGCGAGTTATCGGTCGGACAAACGGCCCGCGTCGAATACCGCTTCTAACTACCGACTGGCGTACACATGATCACCGAGTCGGGCCCGTAGCCCTCCGGGATCCAGATCGATGGCGACGCACGCATGTTATCGCGCGTCGCATGGTCCGCGGTGTACCGGTGATTCGTCGTCACCTGATTGAAAAAGCGCCAGATCGGCAACGTGCCGATCGGACAGGCTCCGGAAATCGAGTCCGGGAGCTGGATGTAGAACACGTTGGGACTTTCGTAAATCCAGTCGACCGGATGCGCGGCGGCGGTCGCCGCGCACTCGGCGGGACTCGCCGAGTAGAAATGCGAATCGCCGTATGCCGGCGCGCGGTAGAACCGGCATACCGGATTCGTTCCGCCGACTTGCGTCGCATAGGCGAGAAAGCGAAAGCCGGTGCGCACCCATCCCACGTGAACGCCGGTATCGAGATCGTTGATCTCGCTGGGATTGGTCGAAAGGAAATAGTGCTGCAGCGTCGCGTTGTAGAACTCGACCGCGACGACGGTACCGCTGGGATTGGAGCCCGGCGTCAGATATTGCCGCGCCAACGGCAACAGGTTGTCGAGCCGCGAGTAGATGTCGATGCCCGACAGATTCGAGCACGACGCGGCACCGCCGAACAACCCGCCGCGCACTTCGTAATAGCCACCCGTCGAATTGAATGTCAGAAGCCCCGCGCCGCTCGAGCCGCCCTCGGTCGTCCCCTGCGAATACTGCGCCTGGATGAAAGACGAACCGTCGGGGTAGCTCGTGTATCCAGGCGACGTGCCTTGCGCCCACTTTTTCAAGTCGCCCTGCGGATGATCGATCACCGAAACGGTGGCCGCCGGCGGCACGGCTTCGGCACGCCACGCCGAGAAGAAGGCGGCCGGCGGCGGCGGCTGGTTGAGCCGCACCAGCGCCCAATCCCAGTCCTCGCTTCGCGCGAGCAACGCCGCGCCCGCCGTCTGCTGAACGAAGGCCGGAACGGTTGTGGCACCGCATGCGACGGCGTCGAAGAACCAATACGTGTTCATCGTCCGTGCCGCCATGTCGGAATTGATGCAGTGATCGGCGGTGTAGAAATACGGCGTATTGCTCGACGTCGAGTCGTTGATCAGCGTGCCGGTGCACAGATACGAACTGCCGCCTTCCTGCGTGAAGAGAATCTCGGCGACCGCCTTCGTGGCGTTGACGAACGCCGTCGTTTGCGGCGTGACGCACGCGACGTCGATGTTGCACGCGCCCGAGCGACCGATGTCGGTCACCGTTTTGGCATCGGGCTGCTTGAGCGCCATCCCGGCCACCAGATGATGCGCAATGCGCGGAATCGTCAGCTTGATGCCGTCGATCTTGACGCCGGCGCCGGCTTGAAGCTCGATGGTGGCGGCAGTGCCGTCGAGTGTCGGCGACCAATAGATGCCGGAGCGCGCGGTCTCCTCGGCAATCGTGTTAGTGGGGATCGGTCCGAACACCTGGGCGGTCGGGGCGTTGCCCGAAAAGCGGACGGAGAGGTCGGGATCGGTGGCGGGCATTGCCAGCGCGATCCGCAACGCGGCTGCATTGGGCGACACGATTTCGATGCGGGCTGCACGCGAGCCGTCGGGAAGCGCTTGCCATTGCAACGATTCGAGCGCCACCGTTTGCGACGCGGCGGGAATGGGGCGACCGAATCCGATTGCGAGCGGGCGGCCCTTCGCGCCTTGGGCCGCTTCCTTTGCCGTCTTCGGCGTTGCAATATTTTTCGCGCGGACAATGGCCGTCTCGCTTTCCGTGGCCACCGGCAGCGCGATGCGGAGCGCCGGGGCGGTCGCCGACAGCGCCATCTTGGGGGACGTCGATTTTTCGTTGATCACGCTTCGATTTGCCGCGGGCGGGACGGCGGTGATTCCCGGGTCTCCTAGCGCTACGCCGCAAAAAAGCAACCAACATGGCAGTAACGCCCTCAAGCGAGCATTCGCTCGGTGTCGAATCATGCCCATCTCCTCGGTTTCTTGCGCCTCTGACATCATAAAACGTGCTCCCTGATGTCAGAGGCTCGGGTGTCGTCAACTTGCGACAGAGCGAGCGCGTCGCGCCGTTCGGTACCTTAACGCGGAACCCGCGTTTCGCGCCGACCGTCCGACGGACCACCAGCGTTATGCGACAGCCGGCGCCGACGGCGGTTCCACCGGACTTGTAACGCAGGATTGCAACACTCGTCGCCAATCGGGCAGTTCGAAGCCGAACACGCGACGGAATTTTCGAGCGTCGAGCACTGCGTATGCGGGCCGCCGTGCCGGCGTCAGATAGTCGGACGTGGCAATCGGCGTGACCTTCACGTCCGCGCGGCCGGCAACGATCGCGCGCGCGAATTCACACCAGGACGTCTCGCCGGTCGCGCTCAAATTATACAGCCCGGCGCGCTCGGCGAGATACGGTGCGCCGCGCTCGATCAGCATGGACAGCGCGCCGGCGAGCGAGCGTGTCCAATTCGGCACGCCGAACTGATCATCGACAATTCTCAATTCGCGACGCTCGTCCGCCAATCGGCGCACCGTGAGCAGGAAATTCTTCCCGGCGAGCCCGTAGATCCAGCTCGTGCGGAACACGAGCGCTGCCGCGCCCGCATCGACGATGGCACGCTCGCCGTCGAGCTTGCTCGCGCCATAGACGTTCTGCGGATTCGGCCGCGCGTTCTCATCGTACGGTGTGCGCTGCGCGCCGTCGAATACATAATCGGTCGAAAAATGAACGAGGACAGCGCTGATTCGCTTTGCTTCCTCGGCGAGAATTCCCGGCGCGTTCGCGTTGACAGCGAAGGCGAGCGCGCGTTCGTCCTCGGCACGATCGACGGCGGTGTACGCGCCCGCATTGACGATAATCGTCGGCGCGACATCGCGTACCGTGCGCACGATCGCGGCAGGTTCCGCGAGATCGAGCGCGGACCGGTCGGCGGCGACAACACGGCCATAGGGGCGAAGAGCGACGGCCAGCTCGCGGCCGAGCTGCCCACGCGCGCCGGTCAGCAGAATGGTTTCGCGCCGATGCGTCACGGGTGGATTAGCGGTACGTCTCCGCCGCGGCGAACGGCGTACCGGCCGCGTCCTTCGGCGCAAGCGTCAGCGCTCCGGCCTCCGGCCACGCGATGCCGAGCGCAGGGTCGTTCCACAGCAGCGTCCGTTCGTGCTCCGGATACCAATAATCGGTCGTCTTGTACAGAAATTCGGCCACGTCCGACACGACCAGGAAGCCGTGCGCGAATCCGGGCGGCACCCAAAGCATCCGTTTGTTGTCGGCGGAAAGCGTGATCGAGACGTGCGCGCCGAACGAGGGCGATGCGCGGCGCAGGTCCACCGCGACGTCGAAGACTTCGCCGAAGGTCACCCGCACCAGCTTGCCCTGCGGATGCGCGATCTGGTAATGCAAGCCACGCAGCACGCCGCGCCGCGATCGGGAATGGTTGTCCTGCACGAAATCGGCGTCGATGCCGGCCTCGGACATCGCGCGACGGTTCCAGCTTTCGTAGAAAAAACCGCGCTCGTCGCCGAAGACTTTCGGCTCGATCAGCCGCACGTCGGGCAGCGTCGTCGGCATGACTCGCATTAGGGCCTGTTCACACTATGTCTGCGAATGCAAACGGGTGGCATGGGGTGCCAATCAAGGTGCTTGACGAAGTTAAGACTGGGCGTCTTGGCGAGGAAAGCAACGCAGAGTGGCACCCCCTGGGCACCCGTTCCCTTCGGGTTGCTGCAACGCATTTGTAGAGCTAGTGTGAACAGGCCCTGGCCCTAACGAACGACCGGGTCGCGCAACAGGCCGAGCAAATACTGGCCGTAGGCGTTCTTGGCGAGCGCGCGGCCCTGCTCTTCGAGGCGCGCCGCATCGATGTAACCCAACCGATACGCGATTTCTTCCGGGCACGCGATCTTGAGGCCCTGTCGCCGCTCGATCGTCTCGATGTATTGCGAAGCTTCGAGCAACGACTCGTGCGTGCCGGTGTCGAGCCACGCCATGCCGCGGCCCATGACCTCGCAGTTGAGCTCGCCTTGCGCGAGATAGGCCAGGTTGACGTCGGTGATCTCGAGCTCGCCGCGCGCCGACGGCTTCAATCCGGCGGCGATGTCGATCACGCGCGCGTCGTAGAAATAGAGCCCGGTCACCGCATAGCGCGATTTCGGGGCCAGCGGCTTCTCCTCGAGCGAGCGCACGCGGCCGTCCGCTCCGATCTCGGCGACGCCGTAGCGCTTCGGATCGGCGACGGGATACGCGAACACCGTCGCGCCGCGCGGCCTCGCTCGGGCCCGTTCGAGCTGCGGCTGCAGATCGTGGCCGTAGAAAATGTTGTCGCCGAGCACCAACGCGGAATGATTATCGCCGATGAAGCCTTTGCCGATGATGAACGCCTGCGCCAAGCCGTCAGGCGAAGGCTGCACCGCGTACGACAGATTGAGTCCCCAGCGCGCGCCGTCGCCCAGAAGTTGCGCGAACCGCGGCGTGTCGTCGGGGGTGGAGATCACCAGGATGTCGCGGATGCCGGCCAGCATCAAGGTCGACAGCGGATAGTAGATCATCGGCTTGTCGTACACGGGCAAGAGCTGCTTCGAGATGACTTGCGTGACCGGGTAGAGCCTTGTGCCCGAGCCGCCGGCCAAGATGATGCCCTTTCGTTCCATTTGCTAAGAGGCCGCCGCGTATTGCAGCGACACCCAATCGTGATACGCGCCGCTCGTCACGGCGTGAAGCCACGCGTCGTTGTCCAAGTACCACTCGATCGTGCGGCGCATGCCCGATGCGAACGTCTCGGCCGGCGCCCAGCGGAGCTCCGTGCGAATGCGCGTCGAATCGATCGCATAGCGGCGATCGTGTCCGGGCCGGTCGCGGACGAACGAGATCTGCCGTGCATGCTCGCGTCCCGGTCGCAGCAGGTCGAGCGCGGCGCAAACCGCGCGCACGACATCAACGTTTTTCATCTCCGCACCGCCACCGACGTTGTACGTGGCGCCCGGCTGCCCGCGCGCGAGCACGGCGCGAATCGCGGCGCAATGATCGCCGACATAGAGCCAGTCGCGCACGTTCTGGCCGTCGCCGTAGACCGGCAGCGGCTTGCCAGCAAGCGCGTTGACGATCATCAGCGGAATCAGCTTTTCCGGGAACTGGCGCGGACCGTAATTGTTCGAACAGTTCGTCGTGAGCGTCGGCAACCCGTACGTGTGATGAAACGCGCGCACGAGATGATCGGATGCCGCTTTCGACGCCGAATACGGACTGTTGGGCGCGTAAGGTGTCGCCTCCGTGAACGCGGGATCGGTCGCGCCGAGCGATCCGTAGACTTCGTCGGTCGACACGTGCAGGAAGCGAAACGCTGCGCACTCCGCGGCGGTCAGCGCCGACCACCAGCCTTTGACCGATTCCAACAGCGCGAACGTCGCGTCGACGTTGGTCTCGATGAAGGCCGCGGGCCTGTGAATCGAGCGGTCGACGTGCGTTTCGGCGGCGAGGTTGACGATCGCGCGGGGGCGGTGCAACGCGAGCAGCGAGGTGACCAATGCACGATCGCCGATATCGCCGTGGACGAACGTGTGGCGCGCGTCCGCGGCGAGCGATGCGAGATTGCCGAGGTTGCCCGCGTACGTGAGCTTGTCCAGATTGACGACCGGCTCGCCGGCTTCGGAGAGCCAGCCGAGAACGAAGTTGGCGCCGATGAAACCTGCGCCGCCGGTGACGAGAATCATGGAAGTCTCTGAGGTATGACAAGTCGCGCGACGCGCGATTTTAGCAGTAGTAGTCGCGGTACCAGCGGACGAAGCGCGCCAATCCGTCGGCGAGCGAGATTTGCGGCGTGAATCCGGTCGCGGCCTCCAGGCGGCCGATCGCCGCGTACGTTGCCGCCACGTCGCCGGGTTGCATCGGCCGGTAATCGCGGATCGCCACGCGGCCAAGCAGCGTTTCGAGCGTCGCGATGAAGGTCTCGAGCTCGACCGCTTCGTGGTGACCGATGTTGTAGACCGCGGCGGGGGCGCCGCTCGTCGCGGAGTCGGCCGGCGG
>CATPAO010000276.1 GCA_955652025.1 Casimicrobiaceae bacterium | reverse complement strand
GCGGCGGCGGCAATTGGCACGGCGGCGGCAATTGGCACGGCGGCGGCTGGCATGGCGGCGGCTGGCACGGCGGATGGCGCGGCGGCGTGTTCATCGGAGCGCCATTCTTCTACGCAGGCTGGCCGTATTATTACCCCTACTCCGATCCGTACTATTACTACCCGTCCTACTATTACTCGACCTACCCCAACGCGGTCTATCTCGACTCGCCGGGCGGTGACGCGCAAAGCTACCCGCAACCGGCGACACGGTCCGCGCCGGCGCCGACCGTTCAGTACTACTGCCCGGACGTCGGCTACTACCCGGCCGTGAGATCGTGCGGGACGGGCTGGCTCCGCGTCATTCCGTCGGAAGCGCCGCCACCCCAATAGCGCGGGTCGTCGATGCCCCCTGTCGGCTGTCGATTGCCATTGCGGCGACGGCAGCCTACGATGGTGGCGGAGTCTTTCGGAGGGGCGAGCGATGAACGCGAAACATCGGGTGATTGGGGCGGTGGGCGTCGCGATGGCGTTCCTCGCGGGACCGGCGAGTGCGATCAATTGCTACATCGTGGTCGACCGGAGCGACAACGTCATCTACAGCGGGATCATCCCGCCGATCGACCTGAGTGAGCGTGGGCAGGCCGAGCGGGACGCGATGCGCCAGCGCGGCCAGCACCTGATCGCGATGGACACCGAACGCTGCCTGGGCATCGAGTATTTCACCGGTTCTGCAGGATCGAGTACGCTGTCGGTCGATCAAATCGTCGGCGCGCTGCCGCTGCGCGGCCGATCCCCCGGAGGTAACGTCCCAGCCTTCACGCCGACGGCGCCGGCATCGTCCGGACCGGCGAGCGCGGCGCCGCCAACCCCTGCCGCGCCTGCGGCTGCCGCGCCCGCCAAGCGGCCGTCATCGTCGTACTGACGGGCGGACCTGCGCACATCAGAGGCGCGGTCACCCGTTTTTGCCCCGCATAATGGTGCGATGATGGTCGCGCCAGCCGCATGGACTCGATCCTGACCGTTCGCGTTTGGCGGGGTACCGAGCGCGGCGCATTCGCCACGTACGAGGTCCCTCGCAACGCGAGCCAGACGGTCCTCGACGTCGTTACCTACATTCAGCGCCGGCTCGAACCCGCGCTGGCCTATCGATTTGCCTGCCGCGTCGGCATGTGCGGCTCGTGTGCAATGTCGGTCAATGGTATTCCCCGCTGGACCTGCCGCACGCACGTCGCGAACGTCGCCAAGTCCGGAACGCTCGAAATCGCCCCCCTCGCCCATTTACCGGTCATCCGCGATCTTGTCACCGACATGCGCGGGTTCTTCGACAAGTGGACGCGCGCGCGCGGGCAGTTTTCCGGCGACCGCACGCGAAAGGATGACTTCGCGCGCGTTCCCCCGGGGTCGCCCGAGCGGACGGCCGCCGACGCCGGCATCGAATGCATCGGCTGCGGCGTCTGCTACGCCGCCTGCGATGTCGTCGGCTGGCGTCCCGATTATCTTGGACCGGCGGCGCTCAATCGCGCGTGGACGCTCGCGAACGATTCGCGTGACGTCGCGCAACGCGAGCGATTGAAGGCCGTCGCCGGCGACGCCGGCTGTCATGCCTGCCACACGCAGGGCTCCTGCACAGAGCGCTGTCCGAAGCATATCGCGCCGACCGCGGGAATCGCCGGCTTGAAGCGCGCCACGGCGCGAGCCGCCATGCAGGGCGAGCTTTGACACGCGGCGCCACCGAGACGAAGCTCTGGTACGCGCAACGGTTGAGCGCGATGGTGCTGGCCCTCTGCGTCGTCGTGCACCTTTGCGTCATCGTCTACGCGGCGCGCGGCGGACTCACCGGGGCGGAATTGCTCGGACGAACCCGCGGCAATCTTGCCTTCGCCCTTTACTACGCAATATTCGTGATCGCGTGCGCCGTTCACGTTCCGATCGGCTTGAGGGCGATTGCACATGAATGGTTCGGTTGGCGCGAACGCGGCGCCAACGCGGGCGCGTTGTTTTTCGGCGCCCTCGTTCTGGTGCTGGGTTTGCGCGCCGTTTACGCCGTGTACGGAGCGCCGGCGACATGATCCGCTCCACGCAGGCGCACCCGGCGTGGTGGGCGTTCGTCGTCCACCGCGTCTCCGGGCTCCTTCTCGCGCTGTTCCTTCCGATTCATTTCTGGGCGCTCGGTACCGCGCTCGCCGGCGCGCCGGCGCTGGACACGTTTCTGCGCTTCGCCGATCAGCCACAGGTAAAACTCGCCGAATGGGCGCTCGTGGTGTTGCTGGCGGCGCATTTGACCGGCGGCCTGCGGCTGTTGCTGATCGAATTCCGGCCCTGGTCGGGACTGCGCAAGGATTGGATCGCCGGGACGCTCGGCGCCGGCCTTTTAGTCGGCCTCGTCTACGCGTTGGCGCTGGCCGGATGACACGACAATGAAGATCGACTTGCCCGCAGTCGAGGACACCGCGAGAGAGCTCTACGTTCGTGCGCTCAAGGTACTGCCGCCGGACGTCAAGCAAGGATTTGCGCGTCTGGTGGCGCAGGAAACCGCGCCGCTCGCGCGGCGTGTGCTGGCGACGATGGTGCAGAACATCGCCGTCGCCGAGGATACCGACAACCTCCTCTGCCAGGATACCGGCGTGCCGATCTACAACGTGTGGATCGGCACCGGCGTCGACGTCGACGGTCCCGGCCTCAAGGCGGCGATCCGCGCCGGTTGCGCGCGCGCGACCCGCGGGCATCCGTTGCGATCGTCGATCGTGCATCCGTTGACGCGCAAGAACGACCAATCGTCGTGCGGCATCGAAGTGCCGGTGATTCACATCGATTTCACCACTACGCCCGATACGCTCGAGATCGAGATGATCCCGAAGGGCAGCGGGTCGGAGAACAACTCGTTTCTGAAAATGGCAGTGCCGGCCGACGGCATCGATGCGATCCGCACGTTCGTCGTCGACTGCGTGCTGGCCGCCGGCGGCAAGACGTGCCCGCCGACGATCGTCGGCGTCGGCGTCGGCGGCACGTCGGATCTCTGCGTCGCGCTCGCCAAGCGCGCGGCCACGCGTCCGCTCGAAACTTCATGCGCCGATGCCGACGGCGCGCAACTCGAAAGCGAGCTCACGCGGGCGGTCAACCAGCTCGGCGTGGGGCCGCAAGGCCTGGGCGGCGATGCGACCGCCTTCGCCGTGCATGTCGAGCTCGCCGCCACGCACATCACGATGAACCCGGTCGCGGTCAACATGCAATGCCATTCGGCGCGTCGCGCGCGCGCGACGTTCACGCCGTCCGGCGTCACGTTCGGTTTCTGAGCATGCCGCATTACGAATTGACGCCGCCGCTCAGCGAAGCGCAGGTGCGCGCGCTTGCGATCCACGACACGGTCACGCTGCAATCGACGCTTTTCGGCGTTCGAGATGCGACGCAGATTCAGATGTTCGACCACGGCCGCCGCACACGCTTCGATCTTGCCGGCCATGCCGTCATCCACACGGCGCCCAACGTGAAGCGGGTGCCGAAGACCGCAGCGCATCCCGCCGGCTACGCGCCGGTCTGCGTCGGCACCACGACCTCCGACCGGATGGAGCGCTTCACGCGGCCGCTCTTGCACGACTACGGCGTGCGGATCATCGTCGGCAAGGGCGGCCTTCGCGACGAATCGCTACAAGCCTTTCGTGAACTCGGCGGCGCTTACCTGGCGGTCATCGGCGGCACCGCGGCGCTCGAGACCACCTGGGTCGAACGGATCGAAGATGTGGATCTGGACGATCTCAATCCCGAATCGCTGTGGAAATTCAGGGTCCGCGATTTTGGACCGCTGCTGGTCGCGATGGACAGCCACGGCGGCAGCATCTACGCCGACGTTCGTCACGAAGCCGACGCGCGCCGCGCACGGGTGCTCGCGTCGCTCGGCGTCAAAACGCGATGACGATCAAGCGGTTGTCGACCGACGTCCTGATTCTGGGCGCCGGCGGCGCGGGGCTGTTTGCCGCATTGCACGCGCATCAGGCGAATCCGTCGCTGTCGATCACGATCGCCGTCAAGGGACTGCTCGGCAAATGCGGCTGCACGCGGATGGTCCAGGGCGGCTACAACGTCGCGCTGGCGGCGGGCGATTCCGTCGAGAAACATTTCCAGGACACGATCGAAGGCGGCGCGTGGCTCGCCGACCAGGACCTCGCGTGGACGCTTGTCACGAACGCGGTGGAGCGCGTGCGCGAGCTGGAAAACGAGCTCGGCTGTTTTTTCGATCGCAATCCCGACGGCACGATCCATCAGAAGGCCTTCGCGGGTCAGACGTTCGACCGGACCGTTCACAAGGGCGACCTGACAGGCATCGAGATCATGAACCGGCTGTCCGAGCAGGTGTGGGCGCGCGACATCGCGCGTCTCGAGGAGCATCGCGCGATCGAGTTGATCAAGACGGCGGACGGCACCGCGATCGCCGGCGCGTTGCTGATCGACATCCGCGGCGGCGCGTTCGTCTTCGTGCGGGCGAAGGCGGTGCTGCTCGCGACGGGTGGCGGCCCGACGATGTACCGGTATCACACGCCGTCGGGTGACAAGAGCTGCGACGGCATGGCGATGGCGCTACGCGCCGGATTGCCGCTGCGCGACATGGAAATGATCCAGTTCCATCCGACCGGTTTGTTGGCCGGTCCCGATACGCGAATGACCGGCACCGTGCTCGAAGAGGGCCTCCGCGGCGCCGGCGGGTATTTGTTGAACGGCGCAGGCGAGCGCTTCATGCGGCATTACGACGACCGCGCCGAGCGCGCGACGCGCGACATCGTTTCGCGCGCCATCGCCGCAGAGACTCGCAGTGGACGCGCGACACCGAGCGGCGGCGTCTACCTGCAGATGTCGCACCTCGGCCCGGACAACGTGCGCCGGCAGTTCAAGGGCATGGTCGAGCGTTGCGCCGATTGCGGATTCGATTTGGCCGGCGGTTTGGTCGAAGTCGTGCCGACGGCGCACTACATGATGGGCGGCGTCGTATTCCGGGCCGACTGCACGACCGAGTTGCCGGGACTGTTCGCCGCCGGCGAGGACACCGGCGGCGTGCATGGCGCGAACCGCTTGGGCGGCAACGGCGTCGCCAACTCGACGGTGTTCGGCGGCATCGCCGGCGAAACGATCGCGGCATGGCTCGATCAAAATCCGGAGTCGCAGGCGCCTGATGAGGAAGCGATCATCGCGAGCGTGGCCGCACACGAGGCGCCCTTTCGGCAGGTGGCGGGCAACATCGAGTCGATTCGCGAGGCTCTCCACGATTGCATGTGGAACGACGTCGGAATCCTGCGCTCGGCCGCAGGGCTCAAACGCGCGTTGGTCGACCTCGACCAACTCGATGCCCTATTGAGCGAGACCGGTGTTGCCGACGACGACCGTCGGTACAACCTGACGTGGCACGATTGGATCAACCTAAGGAGCCTGCTCGCGGTGAGCCGCGCCATCGCGACCGCGGCGTTGGCGCGCGAGGACTCGCGCGGTGCGCACTATCGCGAGGATTTCCCCGCGCGCACTCCGCTATCGACGTCGGATTACACGCTGGCTCGAGAGAGCGCTGGCGCCATCGCGATTGCGCGCGAGCCGGTGCGCTTCACGCGCCTCACGCCAGCGCAGCCTTGACGCGTTCGCGCGTGAACGGCACCGTGCGAAGGCGCCGGCCCGTCGCGTCGAAGACAGCGTTGGCGAGCGCGGCCGCCACCGTCGTCGTCGCCGCTTCGCCGGCGCCCAGGATCGGCTCGGTCGGGCGACTCACCAACTCGATCATCACTTCGGGCACTTCGGGAAAGCGCAGGATCGGATAGCTCGCCCAATCGACGCTCGTCACGCGCGCGCGATCGAATTCAACCTCCTCGTACAGCGTGCGCGACAGCGTCTGCAGGATGCAACCTTCGATTTGCTGGCGCAACGCGTCGGGATTGACGATCAATCCGCAGTCGTGCGCGCACGCGACGCGATGCACGCGAATCGCGCCGGTGGCACGCGCGACCTCGGCTTCGATCACCATCGCGACGTACGTCTCGTTGTCCTTGTAGTGAACGAACGCGATGCCGCGTCCCATC
>CATPAO010000275.1 GCA_955652025.1 Casimicrobiaceae bacterium | reverse complement strand
GTTTCACGTGGATGTTCTTTTCCTGCGTAAACCACAGCATTTCCTCCAGGCATTCCTCGCGCCCGAATCCCGATTGGCGGACGCCGCCGAACGGCGCACCGAGAAAATGCTTGCCGACTTCGTTGATCCAGACGTAGCCCGCCTGCACCGCCATCGCGGTGCGATGCGCAGTCGACAGATCGTCGGTCCAGATCGAGCACGTGAGTCCGTACGGCACGGCATTCACGTCGTCCAGCATCGTCGCCTCGTCCGACCATCGTATGACGGCCAGTACCGGGCCGAAAATTTCCTCGCGCGCGATCCGCATTGCCGGCGTCACGTCGGCGAACACCGTCGGCTCGACAAAAAATCCCCGTGAGAGCAGTGGATCGTCCGGCTGCCGCCCGCCGCAAAGCAATCGTGCGCCTTCGTTCCTGGCGGATTCGATGTAGCCGAGCACACGATCGAGTTGCGCCCGGCTCACGATCGCGCCCATCGTCGTCGCCGGATCGGTCGGCAGACCCGGCCGGAACGCGGCGACGCGCGCCTTCACGCCTTCCAGCACGGCGTCGTAGATCGACGCGTGGACGAACGCTCGACTCGTCGACCCGCACGATTGACCGCACCAGGTGAAGTTCATTCCCGCGACGATGCCGTCGGCAACGTCGTCGGGCGCCGCGTCGGGATACGCGATCAGCGCGTTTTTGCCGCCCAGCTCCAGCAACAGCGGTTTCACGGTCTCGCTGGCGGCCCGCATGACGGCGCGCCCGGCGACGACGCTGCCGATGATCGCCACCATCGCGACGTCCGTGTGCGACGCCAATGCGGCGCCGGTGTCGCGATCGCCCGGCACGACGTTGAACACGCCGGGCGGCAACAGGCCGTCGGCGAGCTCCGCCAAACGCAGCGCCGACAGCGGTGCCTGATCGGGCGGCTTCACGATGACCGCGTTACCGGCAGCGAGCGGCGCCGCGGATTTTCCGGCCGCGAACATGAACGGATGGTTGAACGGCACGATGCGCGCCACGACGCCGACCGGCTCGCGCACGGAAAAGTTGACGACGTCCGGCCCCATCGGGATCGACGCGCCTTTCATCTCGGTGACCAGTCCGGCGAAGAAATCGAGCTGGGCGGCGGCGATCATCGCGTCGCTTTCCATCTCGCGCACGGGATTGCCGCAGTTGGCGGCGTCGATGTGCGCCAGCTCGCTCTTGTTCTGCCGTAATATTTCCGCGATCCGCCGCAAGATACGCGCGCGTTCCTGCGGAACCACGGCGCGCCATTCGGCGAAGCCGCGCCGTGCCGAGGCGACCGCCGCGTCGACGTCGGCGGCGGCGCCCACCGCGACTCCGCCGAGCGATTCACCGGTGCCGGGATTCTGCGTCTCCGCGCGTCGACCCGACGCGGGCTCGTGCCAGACGCCGCCATAGTAGACGCCGCGGTGTGCGGGAAAGGGTGGCGTCATCGCACGCGGTCGCGCATCAAAGGGATTTCGGCGCTTCGGCGCCGCCGCCCAAACGTCCGACGAGCGCGTTGGCGCCGATCGACAGGACGAACAGCACGATCAGAAGCGCGTACATGCGCGGCATGTCGAACGTCGAGTACGCCTGGATGATCAAGTAGCCGATGCCGCGGTTCGACAGCTTGGTCTCCGCCAACAGCGTGCCGATGATTGCGACACCCATGCCGAGCCGCAGACCGTTGACGACGGGCGCGCGCATCGCGGGCAAGTAGATCTTGGTCACCATCTGCCACGTCGTGGCGCGAAAGCTCTGGCCGACGCGGATCAACACGCGGTCGATCTGCCGCATGCCGGACGCGGCGCTGATCGCGACCGGAAAGAAACACGAGATGGCGCCCATCGCGATCTTCGAACCGGTGCCTACACCGAACCACATGATCATCACGGGAAAGAAAATAATCTTCGGCGTGGGGCCGAGATAATAGAGGAAGGCTTCGTAGGCGCGCGATAGAAACCGATTCGCACCCAGCAGGATGCCCACCGCCAGCCCGCTGAGGCCGCCGATCACGACGCCGACACCGATTTCCGACGCCGTCACGCCGAGATTCCCATAGAAGTCCGCATTGGACAACAGGCGCGCGATCGCGCGCCCGATCGCGACGAGCGACGGCACCACGTCGCGGAACAGCCATCCCGATGCCGCCAATGCCTCCCACGCCAGCAACAGCGTTGCGACGATCGCAACGCGCAGTCCGATCACGCGGCGCGCGCTCATTGGACCCCCACGCTTGCGGCTGCCGCCGCTGCGCTGCCCCCTAAGGGGGAGCAATTCGCGCCTTGCGACGGCCCGGCGGCGCTCATTCGGTCGGCCGCAGCCATCGCTCGAGCCGTGCGGTCAGGTCGAAGAACACGACGCTCGCCAGGATCACGAAGCCGATCGCGCCGTACATGCCCGCAAGATCGTACCGCTCGGCGAGCTCGTTGATCAGTTGCCCGAGGCCGCCGAAGTTGATCAGGAACTCGACGCCGACGATGTTGATCATCGCGAATATGAGCCCGAGCCGCAGGCCGACGAATACCGACGGCAACGCGGACGGCAACAGGATCTTCCAGAACTGCTCGGATGGCGAGAGGCGGAAGCTCTTACCGACGTCGATCAGCACCTGCCGCGTTCCCGACAACCCTTCGAGCGTCTTGAGGATCACCGCCGCGAGTCCCGCCGCGAAGCCGATCATCACGATCGTCGTCGCGCTGCGACCGAAGATCACGAGGAACAGCGGGTAGATCATCACGATCGGCGCCGCGGCGAGCGCAGCGACCCACGTCTCGCAGGCGCGGCGCAACAGGCCGAAGCGGAAGAGAAGCGCGCCGAGCGACACGCCGACGACGGCGAGCAGAAGGCTTGCCCACAGCACCTCCTGCATCGTCTGCCAGAAACGGTGCAGCACGTTTTCCTCGACGACGATCCGCGGAATGTCGGCCAGAACCTGCGACGGCAGCGGCACGACGAACCGGTTGATGACGCCGATTCGGATCAGGAGCTCGATTAACGCGACGATGACCACCAGCGTGACGACGCCGACCCCGCGCGCGATGTTATGCCTGTCCGACCACGCAGGTTTCATGACGGCTTGGCGCCCCCGTGGAGCACGCGCGATTCGTCCTCCTGAATGCCGCGGCTCGCTTCCTCGCGGAGATCGTGCCAGATTTCGGCGACGTAGCGACCAAATTTTTCGCTGCCGACGACCTCCGAATCGCGCGGATGCGGGAGGTCGATATCGACGACGCGCTTCAACTGTCCCGGCCGATAGGTCATCACCAGCACGCGGTCCGAGAGCTGCACCGCTTCCGTGATGTTGTGGGTGATGAGGAGCGTGGTCTGCTTCAGGTCCTGCTGGATCTGCAGCACCTTGTCGCCGAGCAACAGTCGCGTCTGCTCGTCGAGCGCAGCGAACGGCTCATCCATCAGCAAAATCTTCGGCTCGGAGGCGAGCGTGCGGGCG
>CATPAO010000274.1 GCA_955652025.1 Casimicrobiaceae bacterium | reverse complement strand
GATGCCGCGGCCGCGAAACGGCACGGCCACGTTGACGTTGCCGACACGTACCGACGCCGGTTGCGGCTTCGCGACCACCGCGGGAGGCGGCGGATCGAGCAGATACGTTTGCTTGACGGGCGCGGACCGCGACAACGCGCCGCAGCCGGCGAGCGCGAGCATGGCAAACAGAGCAAGTCGGCGCAAGACGGGATCGGATACGGAGATCATGGCGTACGCTCCAGCGGTCGCGGCGGCGCGCCGAAGATCAGGTTCGACGGATAGCGCTTGGCGTCTTCGGTCAAGTCGCGCAGGTTATCCGAGATCTGCCGCAGGTTGTCGATCGTCGTCGCGAGGTCGGACTCGCCGCCGCCGAAGATCCGGTCGAGGCGCGAGAGTGTCCGCTCCATGTGCGAGATCGACGACGCGAGCTTCGGATCGGCGACCAGATCGTGAACCATTTGCAGCGCGGCGTCGGCGGACTCGGGCAACTTCTTGAACGACGGATTCGCGAGCGTCGCCTTCAGCTCGGCGTTGGATTGGCGGAGTTCCGCCAACAGCGCCACGCTTTCGTCGGAGAGTTTTTTTGCGGCGATGTCGTTCAGCGTCGACTCGACCTTGGCGAGCGTGCGCTCGGTACGCTGCTGCAGGCTCTTCACGTCAAGTGCGGCGATGCGATCGTTGGTCGTCGTCATCAGACGGTTGAGATTGGCGAGCGTGGCCTCGATGTCGAGCTTGCGCAGCCGGTCCATGATCTCGCTTGCCGCGTTGACGATCTGGCCGACCGTCGAGGCCGTGCTCGGAATGTAGATGTTGTCGGGAACCCAGTCGACCGCTAGCACCGGGTTTCCCGCCGGATCGACGTAGTCGACTTCCAGATAGCTCGTGCCGGTGATGCCCTGCGGTGCCAGCTTGATGCGCAGTCCTTTTTCCACTTCCAGCGCCGTCGCTTCCGGACTCCCGATGTCGCTCGCCGCCTTGCCACCGATCAATTTCGGCTGAAGCTGCGCCTCAACCAGCACATAGCGTTTGCGGTCGCTCATCGGCCTGTCGAGCTCGTACTTGACGTAGGTGAAGCTGATGCGCGTCACCTGTCCCACGTCGACGCCGCGGTATTTCATCTTCGAGCCGATGTCGAGTCCCTGCACCGATTCGTTGAAGTAGGTCTCCACCGTGATCCGCTTCTGCAGGATGCGCCCGGTGCCGATGATCAGTAGCACCAGAACACCCGCGGCGATCGCGCCGATCACGAACAGACCCAGCTTGAAAAAGTTCGCTTTCTGGCTCATTTAGGCGACGGCATGCTCGGGCTCACGATGGAAGAATTGCCGCACCCACGGATTTTCGCTGGTGTCGCGCAGCACGCGCGGGTCGCCCTCAGCGATGATGCCCTTCTTGCGCTTGTCGAGCATGATCACGCGGTCGGCGATCGCGAAAATGCTGGCGAGCTCGTGGGTGACGATGACGAACGTGACGCCGAGGCTCGCCGCAAGCCGGCGGATCAGCGCATCGAGTGACGCCGACGTGATCGGGTCGAGACCCGCCGACGGCTCGTCGAGGAACAAGATCATCGGGTCGAGCGCCATCGCGCGCGCGATCGCCGCGCGCTTTTGCATGCCGCCGGAAATGGCGGCCGGCAAATGCCCGGTGAACTGCTCGAGGCCGACCAGCTCGAGCTTCATCCGCGCGATCAGGTCGACGGCCTCGAGGTCGAGGTCGGTGAATTCCTCGAGCGGCAGGCGCACGTTCTCGACGAGCGTCATCGAGCCGAACAATGCGCCCGACTGATACATGACGCCGATCTTGCGGAGAATTTTGTGCAGGACGTCGCCCTCAGCGGTCACGATGTCGTCGCCGTCGATCAACACGCGTCCGGCTTTCGGTTCGTAGAGCCCGATCATGTGTTTCAGAAGCGTGCTCTTGCCGCAACCGGAACCGCCGAGAATCACGAACACCTCGCCCGGAAACACGTCGAAGCTCACGTTGTCGAGCAACACGAAATCGTCGTAGCCGGCCACGAGGCCTTCGACGCGGATGATCGGCTGTGCGGCGGCAGACTCGCTCATACGCTCATATGTCGAGGAAAAAATAAAGGACGGCGAAGATGCCGTCGACGATGACGAGCAGGATGATGCCCGAAACCACGGCCCGCGTCGCGGCGTCGCCCACGGCCGAGGCGCCGGCGGACGTCTGCAGTCCCCGCAGGCAGCCGATGCCGGCGATCAGGATCGCGAAGACGAACGACTTGACGAAGCCCGCCATGAAGTCGGAGAAGTCGACGATGCTCTCGACCTCATGGATGAAGGTGACGAACGGGATGGAAAACGACTGCAGGGTCATCGCGCCGCCGATCAGGCTGACCAGGTCGGCGAACAGCGTCAGAAGCGGTGTCATCAAAAGCGCCGCGATCACGCGTGTCGTGACCAGGAAGCGGACCGGGTCGAGGCCCATCGTTGTCAGCGCGTCGACCTCCTGGTTGACCTTCATCGTGCCGATCTCGGCGGCGAACGCCGCGCCCGAGCGGCCGGCCAGCAGGATCGCCGTCATCAGGGGCCCGAGCTCGCGCAACATGGCGAGGCCGATCAGGTCGGCGACGAAAATCTCGGCGCCAAATTTCTTCATCGGGATCGCCGACTGGAACGCGAGGATCACGCCCAGCAGGAACGAGATGAGTGCGACGATCGGCAACGCGTCGGCGCCCACTTTTTCGCAGATCAGCCACACGTCGCGCCAGCGCACCGTCGACGGATGGCGGATCGCATAGAGAAGCGCAGAGGTCGCTTCGCCGACGAACGAGATCTGGTCGCGGATGTCCTTCCAGACGTCCGACGCGATCTCGCCGATTTCCTCGACCGACGAGCCCCGCTTCGGCTCCGGATCGAGGTCGTGGTCGAGCACCTGCAAGTCGAACTGCGCCAGCAGCGTCGCGAACGCCGGCTTGAGGTTTGCGACCTCGACCTCGCCCTTTTGCCGTTGCCGCATCAAGTCGACCAGGAGTGCGATGCCGGCGCCGTCGCAATAATCGACGTTCGCCGCATCGACGACCACGCGCCGGCCAGCCGCCTCCGCGAGCGCTCGCCGCGCATCGCGCCAGATGTCGCGGATCGTCGATGCGTCGAGACGGCCCGACAGCGCGAGCACACGCTGTTCGCCGGTGTCGGAGATCGCGAGCGCCGCCATCGTCGTCGCACCGCGAAGGCGCTAGGGATTGACGAGCTCGAGCTGCGTGCCGAGGACGCGAACGCGGTCGCCCTCGCGCAACAGCGGCTCGTAGCTCTGCGAGACGTTACGCGTGCCGCCGCGATCCATTTTGATGGCGACGTCCCAGCGCGGCTTTTCGTAGGCGCTCGGCCGCTTCGTGTAATTGGCGCCGCCCGCGGCGCCCAGCATGACCATGCCCTGGTTCTTGAACTGCGGGCCGATCGCGAATTGCGTGACGCCGCCTGTCGACGCGCCGGTCGCCGTCACCGTCGACGGTGTCGCCGATCCAAGCGGCGTCCATTGCGCGCGCTCGGTCGTCATCTGGATCGACTGCACGATGCCGCAGGAGTCGCACGCATCGGGGGGCGGCTGCGCGAACGCCGGTGCCGCGAACATCGCGAATATCGAAAGCGCGGCTATCGGACGCATGTCAGTCGGGAAGGCTCATCAGGTAGAACATCGCATGCAATAGGGGGCCGGGCGGGCCCATCG
>CATPAO010000273.1 GCA_955652025.1 Casimicrobiaceae bacterium | reverse complement strand
GGCCGCTTGTGGAATGCGCCCTTCGAGGCGGTAGTGGGATCGGACGTGGCGGCGAAGACCGGGCTTGGCATCGACCGGGAATTCGCCGGCATTCACGGGATCGGCGGCGGGGGAGGCGAGCATGCCGAGCGCTATCGTGTCGTGGGAATCCTGCGTCCGAGCGGCAGCGTCATCGATCGGTTGGTGCTGACCGACCTTGCGAGCATCTGGGAGGCGCATGAGCATCACAGCAATAGCGTCGCCGACGAGCACAAGGACGCGACGGAGGAATCGCGCGAGATCACGCTGGCGTTGATCCAATACCGGTCGCCGCTCGATGCGGTCAGCCTTCCCCGTGAGATCAACGCGCGAACGAACATGCAGGCGGCGTCGCCGGCGTTCGAAGCGGCCCGACTGTTCAGCGTCTTCGGCTTCGGCATCGAAGTGCTGCGCGGTTTCGCGCTCGTGATGATCCTGGCCGCCGCACTCGGCATCTTCGTTGCGCTCTATCGTGCGATGGACGAACGTCAATACGACGTCGCGATCATGCGGATGCTCGGCGCATCGCGAGCGCGCGTCTGCGGCGCGCTGTTGCTCGAAAGCCTGCTGCTCGCGGCCGGCGGCGCGGTGCTGGGGCTGTTCTTGGGGCACTTCGCGGCAAGCGGAATTCCGGTGATGGTTCCGGAGGCGGCCGCGCTTTCCAGCGCGGCGTGGCGGGTGCTGCCCGAGGAAGCGTGGATCGTTGTGTTGGCGTTAGGCAGCGGTATACTCGCTGCACTGATTCCTGCGTGGCGGACCTACCGCCTCGACGTCGCGTCGGTTCTCGCTAAGGGCTGAAATTCATGCAGATGAGCCGCTTGCTCGTGTTATTGCTGCTTCCATCGGCTGTTGCGCTCGCCTTTACGACGGATCCGCAAACGGCCGCGTTGCCGTCGGCGACCGATTACAGCACGGCGGTGCTGCCGGCGCGCAGCGACGTCGTGTCGTGGAAGACACTCAGTCAGGTCGAGCCGCAGAAGGAGAACAACAAGATCGTTCCGCTTTTCGCGAAAGAAATACAGGTGCTCGACAAGAAGGACGTGAAGATCCAGGGATTCATGGTCCCCATCGAGCCCGAAGCCAAGCACAAGCATTTCGTGCTTTCGGCGGTTCCGCCGTCGTGC
The DNA here is from genome assembly GCA_955652025.1 of Casimicrobiaceae bacterium. Classification (GTDB taxonomy): domain Bacteria; phylum Pseudomonadota; class Gammaproteobacteria; order Burkholderiales; family Casimicrobiaceae; genus VBCG01. The sequence continues at coordinate 5,100 of CATPAO010000273.1, read as the reverse complement.
CCCTTCTGCATGCCGGCAGGTCCCGAGGCGATGGTCGAGATCAGGCTCAAGGATGGCATCGATTTCGACCTGAATCCCATCGTCGTCTCGGGCCGGTTCTCGGTACGCAACGACGACCCGCGCGGCGTTTTCTATACGCTGACCGACGGCGTGCCCGTAAGCGCGGCGCCCGCACACTGAGCCGAAGCACGCCCGGGCGCCGCAGTGCCGAGGGTCCGGCTGCGGCCGGCCGTATCGAAACCATGGAGAAGCTGGCCGGCGCGTCCGCGCGTCCGGTCACCGGCGTCCGCGTCCTGCGCGACGGCGCCGTCGCGTTTCCGGCGATGCTCGAACTGATCGCCGGAGCGAAACGCGAGGTGCTGTTCGAGAACTTCATTTTCGCCGCCGACGCGACTGGCCTGCGATTCGCCGCATCGCTCGCCGCTGCCGCCGCGCGCGGTGTCGATGTGCGTGTCCTCTACGACCCCGTCGGCACGCTGATGGTGCGCGGCGGGTCCATTGCCAGGCAGCTCAAGAAGGATCGCGTCAAGGCGCGTGCGTTCCGGCCGCTGTCGCCGTTTTCGCCGTGGACATGGCTTCGTCTTCGCCACCGCGATCACCGCAAGGTGCTGGTCGTGGACGGCGAGGTGGCCGTAGTGGGCGGACTTTGCATCAGCGATCACTGGGCGCCCTCCCGAAGCGGCGGCGCCGGATGGCGCGATACCGCGCTCCTCGTGCGCGGCCCGGTGGCGGCCGACGTCAAGTCGAAATTCGACGGTCTGTGGTGGCGCATCGCGGAGGAAATAGCGGCGGCGCCGGACGATGCGGCGGCGGTCGCGACGCCACCCTTGGCGCTGTTGGTTGCCGACCGGCCAAGCGCGCATCACGTCGCGAACGTCTACGAGTGGCTCGCCAATACGGCCGAGCGAAGCCTCGACATCACGGACGCCTATCTCGTCGCACCCAAGCGAGTCTTGGCGGCGTTCGAAAATGCGGCGCGACGCGGGGTCGAAGTGCGGCTGCTGCTGCCGGGACGCAGCAACCATCCAGTGGCCGCCGCAGCCGCGCGGCGCGGCTACGAATCGTTGCTCGATGCGGGTGTGCACATCTACGAGTGGAAGGGCGTGATGGTACACGCCAAGACGATGGTGGCCGACGGACGCGCGACGCTGGTGGGATCGAGCAATCTCGATCCGCTGTCTCTGCGCCGCAACTACGAGCTCAACCTGCTGATCGACGACGTCACGACCGGCGCCGCCATGCGGAGCATGTTCGTGCGCGACCTCGCCGAATCTGTGCCGATCGACCTGATCCGCTGGCGGCAAAGGTCCTACTGGCTGAAATGGGGCGAACGCGTCGCCGGCGTGTTCGCGTCGAATCTTTGACCGGGTGCTTAATGCCGCGCCGCGCTCAAGGCGTCGGGCGGCGATCGCCCCCCCAGCGCCCGAGCGTGTGAAAACGATCGGCGCGCAAGACGTCTGGGCTTGGCCTCGGGTAGGTCCCCGCGTCAAGCGTCGAGCTCGCGAAAGCGGACGACACGGCACTCAGCGCGGCGCGAACCTCGGTATCCAGCAGCGCGTGCGAGAGCAGGCCGGGATCGGTCGCGACGAGCGCGCCCGACTCCAGTCGAGCGTAGACGCGGCCGGTATCGTGCTCGGCAAAATTGACCGCCGGAAGCGTGCGCGCGCATTGGACCAGGAAGGCGGTGTTGGCGTCGGCGGTCATCGCCCGCGCGTCGCCATAGACGGCGTCCGGCCGCTTTGCGTTGACGTCGATTTTTCGATAGCGGTCGATGTCGAGCATGGCCTTGACGTCGAGGATGTTCATTTCGCCATTCCACCCAAACGCGATGGTTCGCGGCAACTCGCTTTCGTGCACGCTGTTGTCGAGAAACTCGCAGTGAACCTTCTTGCCGGTGCGCAATGCCCAGGTGAAGAAGAGCTCGGGCATGCCGGTGTAGGCTTCGATGTTGTGCGCAAGGAGATCGTCGACGGCCTTGTAACGGCCGACGTCGAGGCCGCGCTTCCACGAACGCTCGACGGTGACGTGCGGCGGCGTGATCAAGAAGAACAAGTAGACGTCGTGGCCGAAGCGCGTCAGAAGATTGCTGCCGGCCTCCTCTGAATCGGGCGCGAAGCTGTCGAAACGGAAGCGATCGATCAGGAGGTGCGACATGCCGCCCTGTTCGGCTTTCTGCGCCATGTAGCGATCCAGCTTCTGGTCGATGATCGCCAGCTCTTTCCCGGTCAGCGTCCCCGCGTATTTGTAATCGTCGCCCAGCGACCCGTAGTCGAGCAGATACTTGCGCCAGATATCGGGGCTGATCAACGCAAAATCGCTCCAGCGCACGCCGATCTCGCCGGCCAGTTTTTTTTGCAATGGACGCATCGTGCTCTTGCCGGACGCCGAAGCGCCCTTGGTGTTCATCACGACCGGCTTCTCCTGCGCTGGCAGCAGCGCGTAGCCTTCGGCCTCCGCCGCTTGGCGTATCAGCGGTTCGATCATGCGGCCGATCGCCTCGCCTCCGTACTCGTTGCAAGCGAGGCCGGTCGCGATCGACGCGAGCAGCGCCGGATCGCCCCACAGGCCGCCGTGGCGGCTTCGCACGGCCGACACGATCCGGATCAAGGCTCGGTACGCCGCTCGGCGCAGCGGGTCATCCGACGATTGCGCGTGCGCTGCCCACTCGCGCAGCAACCGCTCTTCCCGCTCCCAATCGTCCTCGGCGCGTGGCGGCGGGGCGCTGCGTGGAGCGGGGCCACGCAGCCAGCTGCGCCAACCGCGGATCGTTTTCGCCGGCGAATCGTCGTCGGACGTCGGCGTCTTGCGAAATGCCGCCGCCATTTCGACGTCGATCACCCCGCCTAGCGCGTAGCGCATCGATTCGTAGGCGGAGACGATTTCGATAAGACGCGGCTCGATGTGCCGATTGAGAATCGTCTGCGTGATTTTCCGGAAGTTGATGCCGAGGTCTTCGACCTTGGTGCCGTCGGGGACCGAGATGTCGCCGGTGACGCGGATCAAGAGCTCGTGCAACAGGAGTCGTTGCGGCCGAAAGACGACGAGATCCTCGACCGAAAGGCCGGTCAGCTCGTTTAGCTCGAGCGCCCGTGAGACGTTGGTAAACGCATTCTCACGCCGAAAGATCGTTGAGAGCGGCAAAAGCCGCGAGGGCAGCTCCGACGTGATGCCCGGATTCCAGGGACCGAAAGTAGTGCCTTCGGCGACGAGCACGGCAGCGCCAATCGTCACGGACCGGGATTGGTCGGCGTGATCGTCCACGAGCTCGCATCGTTCAAGAACGTCGTGAATTCGTCATTGACGAAGGCGTCGGACATGGCGGGATCTCGCGGCGCAGCAGTGGGTCGGTGGGTCCCGACGCGACTGCGCCACGCCCGAGAACCGTGTACTTTGCAGCGAAATCGAGGCGCCGGCAACCGGCGGCCGCTGCGCGCTCATCGATAAGACTCCGCCGCGAGCGGGGCTTCGTCCATCAGCGCGATCTGCTCACGCAACTCGAGGATACGGTCCTGCCAATAGCGTCCGGTGCCGAACCAGGGAAAGGCGGCGGGAAACGCCGGGTCGTCCCAACGTCGCGCGATCCACGCCGAGTAGTGAATGAGTCGCAGCGTTCGAAGCGCTTCCACGAGATGGAGCTCGCGCCGGTCCAACGTGCGGAAATCCTCGTATCCCTCCAACACGGCGGCGAGCTGCGGCTCCATCGCGGCGCGGTCGCCCGACAGCAGCATCCAGAGATCCTGCACGGCGGGACCCGTCCGCGCGTCGTCGAAGTCGACGAAATGCGGCCCATCGTCGGTCCATAGCACGTTGCCGGCGTGACAATCGCCGTGCAATCGCAACGAAACGACCGCCCCGGCGCGTTCGTAGCACCGGCGTACACCGTCGAGCGCATGATCCACGACGCCGCGCCAGACGTCGCGAAGATCAGGAGGCAGGAAATCGCGAGCGAGCAGGAATTCGCGCGACGCCACGCCGAAGTCGTCGATCGAAAGCGCGGGTCGTTCACGGAACGGCCGCACCACGCCGGTGGCGTGAATGCGGGCGACGTAACGGCCAAGGCGCACCAGCGTGTCGCGCCGGTCGAGCTCCGGAGCACGCCCGCCGTGGCGCGCATAGACGGCGAAGCGGAATCCCTCGAACGCATTCAGCGTCGACTTCTCGAGCGTCAGCGCGGGCACTGCGGGCACTTCGCCGACAGCAAGCTCGGCGACGAACGCATGCTCCTCCAGAATTTGCGCATCGGTCCAGCGCGCGGGGCGGTAGAACTTGGCGACCACGGGCGGCGCGTCGTCGCGCCAAACCTGATAGACGCGATTTTCATAGCTGTTGAGCGCAAGCAAGCGACCGTCGCCGCGAATGCCGACACTGTCGAGCGCATCGAGCACACGATCCGGCGTGAGACCGTCGTAAGGGGTGCCATCGCGTTCGTTCATGCGCCGATTGTACGGGGCGATTCGCGCGGCCGGCGCGGCGGCGCGCGCAATCCTGCTATCGTTCGGTGTCGTCACTTCTCTTTTCCGCACGAACATCATGCTGAGCGCCAAGTCCGCCGATCGCATCGCCCTTCAATGGGACGCCGAAATCGTTCCCCAATTGATCGACTACGTCCGCATCCCCGCCAAGTCGCCGCATTTCGACAGGGCGTGGCAGACCAACGGACACATCGAAGGTGTCATCGATCTCGCGGAAGCGTGGGCACGCCGCCAACCGGTGAGCGGCCTCGCAGTGGAGATCGTGCGGTTGCCCGGACGCACGCCGGTACTGGTGTTCGAGGTGCCCGCAACCAACGCCGTCACCGGCGCGGGCGCGGTCTTGCTGTACGGGCACCTCGACAAGCAACCGGAGATGACCGGGTGGCGCGAGGGCTTCGGCCCCTGGAAGCCGGTCATCGAGAACGGCAAACTGTATGGCCGCGGCGCTGCCGACGATGGCTACGCCGTTTTCGCTGCGCTGTCCGCCATCGGCGCGCTGCAGGCGGAAGGCATTCCCCACGCGCGCTGCTTCGGCTTGATTGAGACCTGCGAAGAAAGCGGCAGCTACGATCTTCCCGCCCATCTCGAAGCGCTGGCGCCGCGGATGGGTCGCGTCGATTTCGTCGTC
>CATPAO010000272.1 GCA_955652025.1 Casimicrobiaceae bacterium | reverse complement strand
CGCGTGGGCGCGTTGACCGGCGGCATCGCCGCCGTGTCGAACGCGGTCGCGCGTCGGACCTCCGGCGGCCGAGCGACGCCGAATCGGGGCTCCCAAAATTGGTCATGCTACTTGACCAGTTGCCCTCAGGGAATTAGTCTTACGGTCCGAATCGTCCGCGAGGGCGTTGTCTCTTTCCCGACGCCCATGCCGTTCCACAGCATCGAACCCCGCCGGTTGTACCGGCAAATCGCCGATCAGATTCGCGGCCTGATCAAAAGCGGCGAGTTTCCGCCCGGTGCGCGGTTGCCGCCGGAGCGCGATCTCGCGAGGCAATTGGGGGTTTCGCGACCTTCGGTGCGCGAAGCACTGATCGCGCTCGAGAGCGAGGGGATGGTCGAGGTCCGCATCGGCTCGGGGATTTATGTGCTGGCCGGCGGTGGAACGAGCGCCGCGCAGCGTCCCGATGCGACGGCGGGTCCGTTCGAGCTCTTGCGTGCGCGGTACGTGATCGAAAGCGAATGCGCGGCACTTGCCGCCAAGTCGGCGAAAAAGGGTCAACTGCACGCGATCGAGGAAGCGTTGGTGGAAATGGAGCGCGAAACGGTCGACGGCAAGCAGCCGCTGGGCGAGGACCGCCTGTTCCATCTGCGCATCGCGGAAGCTACCGGCAACGGGGCGCTGGTTGCCGTGGTGAAGATGCTATGGGAGGAGCGCACCGGTCCGCTCTACAAGCAGCTCGAGCATCATTACGACGCACCGGAGTTGTGGCAGGCGGCGCTCGCCGAACATCACGCGGTCGTGAAGGCGATCGTATCGCGCGACGCCAACGCCGCGCGGAGCGCGATGCAGCGGCATTTGAATCAAGCCTACAAGCGCTTCAGCAAGGGTTGGGACACGCTCCACTAGTCGGTTGCGAGGAGACGAACATGCTGGCTTGCAAAATTCACGCGAAGGAAGACCTGCGTATCGAGCAGGAGAAAACCCCGGATATCCAACCCGGCGAGGTGTTGCTGAAACTCGGTGCCGGTGGAATCTGCGGCTCGGATCTGCACTACTACTTCGAGGGCAGGAACGGCAGTTTCGTCGTGCGCGAGCCGTTGATTCCGGGACACGAAGCTTCCGCGGTCGTCGCGCGAGTCGGCGCCGGCGTGACGCGCGTCAAAGTGGGTGACAAGGTCGCCGTCAGTCCATCGCACGCCTGCGGCCGCTGCGATTACTGCCGCGACGGACGCGAACAGCTCTGCGCGAACATGAAATTTCTCGGCAGCGCGAGCCTGTTTCCTCACATCCAGGGCATGTTCCGCGAATACTTCGTCATGGGAGAACGGCAATGCTATCCGGTGGGCGGCGATATCTCGCTCGGAGAGCTGGCATTCGCCGAGCCGCTGGCTGTGGGCCTGCACGCCGTCAATCGCGGTGGCGAGTTGCTCGGCAAGTCGGTGCTGATCACCGGCGCCGGAACGATCGGCTGCGTCACCGTGCAAGCGGCGCGGCTCGCCGGCGCGCGCACGATCACAGTGTCCGATATCCTGGACCGTCCGCTCGCGCAGGCGGCGCTGGTGGGCGCCGACGTCGCGCTTCACGCGCAACGCGATGCGGAAGCGCTCGCGAAACCGCAGTTCGACGTCGCGTACGAGGTGTCCGGCAGCATCCACGCGCTCAAAACCTGCATGGCGGCGGTCAAGCGAGGCGGCGTCGTCGTGCAAGTCGGCACGCTGCCGCACGAGCCGTTGCCGTTCGTCGTCAACGACGTGATGGCGAAGGAAATCGATTTGCGCGGTGCGTTCCGCTGGGGCATCGAGTTCGACTGGGCGGTCGCATATCTATCGACGCGTCGTGTCGACGTGCGGCCGTTGCTGTCGGGGCAGTATCCGTTGTCCGACGCGGTCGCCGCATTTCGCGCCGCCGCGGACAAGAACATGAGCACGAAGGTCCAGGTCGTATGTAACTGACAACGGGCGCGCGCAACGTTCGCGCGTTCCTATCCGCACGAAGGACGAAGCATGCGTTTCATTTCGAAAGTCGTTCTCGCCGCCGTCGCGGTGGCAGCGCTGATTGCCGGCGGCCCGCCGCCGCTCAAACGAAGCTCAAGTGGGCGTACGTCTACGAGACAAGCGAGCCCAAGGTGGCGCACCTTGCCGAGACGTTCAACGTGGCGGTCTGCCTGCATTTTCTGATGGAGCTGCACGTTTTGCTGACGGCCGCCGTGCCGAATGGCACGTGGGTCGAGTACATTCCACAACTCGATTCGATTACGACGTCTCACCTGTCGATGCGGGACGGCTATGCGATTCCACCCGCGGCGCCGGGCCTCGGCATCGATTGGGATTTTGCGGCGATCGAACGCCAGGCCGTCGCACGCGCGACGGTCGGCGGTTGATCGCGGAAGGAAAACATCATGCTGACGCGCAGCTCGCTCACGATTCGCCTCCACCCGAACGATGATGTCGTCATCGCGCGCGGGCAGCTGGTGGGAGGCACCACGCTGATCGACGAAAAGGTCACGGTTGCCGGGCTGGTGCCGCCAGGCCACAAGGTCGCGACGCGCACCATCGCGAAAGGCCAGCCGGTTAAGCGCTACAACCAGATCATCGGATTCGCGAGCCGCGACATCGCGCCCGGCGAGCACGTCCATCTGCACAACCTCGCGATGGGCACGTTCGACCGCGACTACGCGTTCGGCATCGACGCGAAGCCGACCGAGTTCGTCACGCCGCCCGCAACGTTCATGGGCATCGTCCGCGACGACGGCCGCGTCGCGACGCGCAACTACATCGGCATCCTGTCGACGGTCAACTGCTCTGCGACGGTCTCGCGCGGCATCGCCGAGCACTTTCGCGGTGCGGCGCTCGCCGCGTTCCCGAACGTCGACGGTGTCGTGGCGCTGACCCACGGTTCGGGCTGCGGCATGGACACGCACGGCGAGGGCATGCGCCTGCTGCGGCGCACGCTGGGCGGCTACGCGCGGCACGCCAATTTCGCCGGTGTGCTGGTCGTCGGCCTCGGCTGCGAAGCGAACCAGATCAGCTCGTTGTTCGGCGCCGAGCATCTGGAGGAGGGGCCGCTGCTGCGCACGTTCTCGATCCAGGACACCGGCGGCACCGCCAAGACCATCGCGCATGGTATCGCGATGATCGACGAGATGCTTCCGCACGCCGATGCAATCGCACGAAAACCCGTCCCCGCTTCGCACATCGTCGTCGGCCTGCAATGCGGCGGCTCCGACGGCTACTCGGGGATCACCGCCAATCCCGCGCTCGGCGCCGCCGTCGATTTGCTCGTGCGCCATGGTGGCACCGCGATCCTTTCGGAGACGCCCGAAATCTATGGTGCCGAACATTTGCTGACGCGCCGCGCCGTGTCGCGCGAAGTGGGCGAGAAGCTCGTGTCGCGGATCAAGTGGTGGGAGGATTACACGACGCGCGAAAAAGGCGAGATGAACAACAATCCGTCGCCGGGCAACAAGGCGGGTGGGCTCACCACGATTCTCGAAAAATCGCTCGGGGCGGTGGCGAAAGGCGGCACGAGCAATCTGGTCGCCGTCTACGAGTACGCCGAGCCGGTCCACTCGCACGGCTTCGTCTATATGGATACGCCGGGCTACGACCCCGTCTCGGCGACCGGCCAGGTGGCGGGTGGCGCCAACATGATCGTGTTCACCACCGGCCGCGGTTCCGCCTACGGATGCGCGCCCGCGCCATCGTTGAAGCTCTCGACGAACACCGCGCTCTGGGTGCGGCAGGAAGAGGACATCGACTTGAACTGCGGCGAGATCGTCGACGGCACGGCCACCGTCCCTGAAACCGGCGCGCGGCTGTTTCAATTGATGCTCGATACCGCATCGGGCGCGTTATCGAAAAGCGAAAGGCACGGCTATGGCCAGAGCGAATTCGTGCCATGGTACGTGGGCGCAGTCATGTGAGTTTGACACCGCCCATCCATGTCCGTAGGCTCGTCCAAAACAACAACAAGGCGCATCAACTCGACTACAACGCCGGTGACGGCGGGTCATTTTCCAGGAGGAGATTCATGAAGCTGCTGTCGAAGATCTGTGCTGCGCTCGTCACCTTGGGCATGCTGTGCGCCGCGGCGCCCGTCGCTGCGCAGGAAAAAATAGTCGTGTGGTGGGTCAAGGGGTTCTACCCGTCGGAGGACGCGGCGCTGTACGAGGCGGTCAAAAAATTCGAGGCGAAGACCGGCGTCAAGGTCGAGTTGTCGCAATACGCGGTGCAGGACGGAATTCCCAAAACGGTCGCCGCGCTCGATTCGGCCAATCCACCGGACGTCGCCTACATCGACGTGTACGACTTCCAGGTGCTCGGCAAGTGGGCGTTCGACGGCAAGCTCGAGGACCTGAGCGACGTTCTCACGCCGATCAAGGGCAACTTCCTGCCCAACACGCTCGACACGACGTACCTCTACAACGACAAGGCCAAGAAGCGCGCCTACTACGGGTTCCCGATCAAGCAGCAGACGATGCACATGCACTACTGGAAGGACATGCTGGCGGAGGCGGGCATCAAGCCGGAGGACATTCCGGGCACGTGGAAGGAATACTGGAATTTCTGGTGCGACAAGGCGCAGCCCGATTACCGCAAGAAGACCGGCAAGCGGATCTTCGGCACGGGCTTTCCGATGGGGGTCGATTCGAGCGACTCGTATTACTCGTTCCTGACCTTCATGGACGCGTATAACGTCAAGCTTGTCGACGCCGACGGCAAGCTCACCGTCAACGATCCCAAGGTGCGTCAAGGCCTGATCGGCGCCATGCACGACTACACGTTGCCCTACACGAAGGCGTGCACGCCGCCGTCGTCGACGTCCTGGAAGGACCCGGACAACAACGTCGCGTTCCACAACAAGACGACGATCATGACGCACAACGCGACGATTTCGATCCCGGCGAAGTGGTTCGACGACAGCAACAACGACAAGCTGAAGCCCGAGGAGCGCGAGCAGGCGAAAAAGAACTACTACGAAAACATCGTCACCATCGCCTTTCCGAAAAAGCCCGACGGCTCGCCGATGACCTACCGCGCCGCGGTGAAGACCGGGGCGATGTTCGCCGATTCCAAGAACAAGAAGCGCGGCAAGGAGTTCATCGCATTCCTGCTTCAGGACGAGAATCTGACGCCGTACGTCGAGGGCGCGCTCGGCCGCTGGTATCCGGTCACCAAGTCGGGCGCCGCGCGGCTGTCATTCTGGCTCGCCGACCCGCACCGCACGTCGGTGCAGCGCCAGTTCTCGGCGGGGACGACCACGTTCGAGTTCACCAAGAACTACAAATTCACGATCCTCAACAATGAGAACGTGTGGGCGAAGGCGATGAACCGCATCGTGAGCGAGAAGTGGCCGGTCGACAAGGCGGTCGACGAGATGATCGCGCGCATCAAAGAAGTGGCGGGTTAACCGCAGCGGAATTGACGCAATTGAGAATGGCCCAGTTCGATGACAATCGTTGCAATGCCATCGTCGTTCCCGCGGAGGCGGGAACCTAGCGTCTTTCGTCGAAAGCCACTGGGTCCCCGCCTTCGCGGGGACGACGGTATCCCGTATGCTGCGTCACCATGCGGCGTCACGCATTGGTGTGATGCCCGATAGGACTGCGCACTATGGCGACGCTCGCGCTTCCGCAAGTTGAGGTGGCCACTTCGGCGGGCCCCCCGAAAAAACGGATGTCGACGTGGCAGGTGTGGGGACTCGTCCTCCTCGCGCCTTACGTGGTGGTCTTTTTCGTCTTCGTGCTGTATCCGGTCGGCTACGGTCTCTGGCTCGCGCGCCATCCGCAAAGCTACGTTCAGCTGTTCAACGATCCGATATTTGCGGGATCGGTCGTCAACACCGTGCTGTTCCTCGCAGTGGCGATCAACATCAAGATGGTCGCGGCGCTGTTCCTGTCCGGCTTTTTCGTCACGGCCAGACCATGGATCAAGTGGCTGTCGGTCCTGTTCATCCTGCCGTGGGCGGTGCCGTCGATCCCGACGATCCTGTCGATCCGCTTCATGCTCAATCCCGAATGGGGCGTCGTCAACCAGGTCATCTTCAAGTTGACCGCCGAGGACGGCCCCAATTGGCTCAACGATCGCTGGCTCGCATTGTCCATGGCGATGCTGGTGCACGTCTGGAAGAGCCTGCCGTTCTGGACGATGATCATGATCGCCGGCAGGCTTTCGATTCCGAAGGAGCATTACGAGGCGGCCAGTGTCGACGGCGCGACGTCGTGGCAGCAATTCTGCTTCATCACGTGGCCGTCGATGCGGACGCTCTATTTGACGTCGACGATCCTGTCGATGATCTGGACGCTCGGCGACTTCAACAGCGTCTATCTGCTGACCGGCGGTGGACCCGCCGACCTGACGCACATACTTGCGACGCTCGGTATCCGATACCTGCGTCTCGACCAGATCGATCTTGCGATGGCGACGATCGTCTGCGCGTTGCCACTCGTGCTGCCGCTCGTGTACTTCATGATGAAGCGATTGTCGCGATGAACCGGCGATGAAGAAAGTCGTCACCGAAGCGAAGCTGCTGCTGATCGGCATCCCGGTCGCGATATGGACGCTGTTGCCGATCTACAATCTGTTTCTCTTTTCCATTTCCACGAAGGAAGATGCGTTCGCCGGCAAGCTTTGGCCCGACCACCCGACGCTGCGCAACTTCGGCACCGTTTTTCGAGAGGAGCATCATTTCCTCGGCCATTTCTGGCTGCAGCTCGGCAACTCGCTCCTTATCGCCGTCGCGGTGGGCGTCATCACGCTGGTGGTCGCGACCACCGCTGCGTTCGCCATCAGTCGATTGAAGGCGCGCGGCGGGCGGTGGGTACTCAACTGCGCGCTGTTCACCTATTTCATCCCGGCGGCGTTCCTCGCGGTGCCAATGTACAAGGCGATGGGCACGTACGGCTTGCTCAATCATCAGTGGGCGTTGATCCTGGCGATGGTCACGATCGCGTCGCCGTATGCGATCTGGGTGCTGAAACAGGCATCGGACAAACTGCCCTTCGAGCTCGACGAGGCGGCGCGCATCGACGGCGCGTCGCCGCTGCAGCTGTTCCGGCTGGTCTACCTGCCGCTGATGACGCCGTCGCTCGTGGCGGTCGGGATCTACGCGCTTCTGCTCGCGTGGAACGAGTACCTGTACGCGTTCCTGCTGCTGTCCAACGACCGGGACGTGACGCTTGCGGTCGCGCTCGGCCAGTTCATGTCCGCCGACGATTCGCCGTGGGAACTGCTGATGACCACCGGCCTTATCTATGCGCTGCCGCCGGCGGCGATTTATTATGTGTTCAAACGTTACATGCAGTCCGGCCTGACCGCCGGGGCGGTCAAGGCATAATTTCCTTCGGCAATTTTTTGAGGTAGACCATGGCATCGGTATCGTTCCAGAACATCGAGAAGGCGTTCGGCAGCACGAAGGTGATCCACGGTATCAGCTTCGATATCCAGGACGGCGAGTTCATGGTGCTGGTCGGCCCGTCCGGCTGCGGCAAGTCGACGCTCCTGCGGATGCTCGCCGGGCTCGAGGACATCAACGCGGGCACGATCGCGATCGACGGCAAGACCGTGAACGATCTCGACTCCAAGGATCGCGACATCGCGATGGTGTTTCAAAGCTACGCGCTGTACCCGCACATGACGGTACGCGACAACATGGGGTTCAGCCTGAAGTTGCGCAAGGCGGAGCCGGCGGTGATCAAGGAACGGGTATCGAAGGCGGCGGGCATCCTGAACCTCGACCCGTATCTCGACCGTTTCCCGCGCGAGCTGTCCGGCGGGCAGCGGCAGCGCGTGGCAATGGGACGGGCGATCGTCCGCGATCCGAAGGTATTCCTGTTCGACGAGCCGCTGTCGAACTTGGATGCGAAGCTGCGGGTGGCGATGCGGGCCGAGATCAAGGCGCTGCACCAACGACTCAAGACGACGACCGTGTACGTCACGCACGACCAGATCGAGGCGATGACGATGGCCGATCGGATCGTGGTCATGCACGACGGCAAGATCGAGCAGATCGGCGCGCCACTCGAGCTTTACGATCGGCCGGACAACCTGTTCGTGGCGCAATTCATCGGCTCACCGGCAATGAACGTCGTCAACGGCACGCTGCGGCGTGCGAACGGCCATACGTACGTCGAGGCGGCAGGCGGAACTCGCTGGCCGGTCGCGCGCGGCCCGGGCGCGGACGGACAGGCGGTGACGCTCGGCGTGCGTCCCGAGCATTTGACCGTTACCGATGCCTCCGGCGACGCCGTCGCCGGCGAGATCATCGTCGTCGAGCCGATGGGCGCCGAGACCGAATTGCTGATCCAGGCCGGGGAATCCCAGGTCACGTTGACGACCAACGGCCGGCCGAACGTCAATCCGGGTGAACGCATCGGACTGGCGCTCGACCCGGCGGCGATCCATCTGTTCGACCAGAAGACCGGACAGCGACTCGCCGCCTGATCTTCCCACGGAACGGCGCGGGAACCCCCCGCACGAACTCTTCGACGCATCGCATGCCGAGCAAACCCAAACGCAAGCTCCGTTCGCAGGCCTGGTTCGGCCGTCACGACCGCGACGCGCTCGTCCACCGCTCGTGGATGAAGAACCAGGGCATTCCGCATGACCAGTTTGACGGCCGGCCGGTGATCGGCATCTGCAACACGTGGTCGGAAGCCACGCCTTGCAACGCGCATTTCCGCGAACTTGCCGACCACGTGCGCCGCGGCGTGCTAGACGCGGGCGGTTTCCCGATCGAATTTCCGGTGATGAGCCTCGGCGAGACGCTGATGCGGCCGACGACGATGCTCTTTCGCAATCAGGTCGCGATGGACGTCGAGGAATCCATTCGCGCCAATCCGTTCGACGGCGTCGTGCTGCTGATGGGTTGCGACAAGACGACGCCGGCGTTGCTGATGGGCGCGGCGTCGTGCGACCTGCCGACGATCGGCGTATCGGGCGGGCCGATGCTGAACGGAAAATTCCGCGGCGAGGACATCGGCTCCGGCACGCACGTGTGGAAATTCACCGAGATGCTGAAGACCGGGCAGATGAAGGAAGCCGACATGGTCGAGGCCGAGTCGTGCATGTCGCGCTCGGCCGGCCACTGCATGACGATGGGAACGGCGTCGACGATGGCGTCGATGGTCGAGGCGCTTGGGTGAGGGCTGCCGACCAACGCGGCAATTCCGGCGGTGGACTCGCGGCGCAAGTTGCTCGCGCGAATGGCCGGCCGGCGCATCGTCGACATGGTCCACGAGGATCTCCGGATGTCGAAGATCCTGACCAAGCAGGCGT
>CATPAO010000271.1 GCA_955652025.1 Casimicrobiaceae bacterium | reverse complement strand
TGCTCGAGGCGCGTCACCGCGGCCCAGAAGGGCATCTTCATGGACTCGAAGAGCTCGGTCGCGTCGCGGAGCAGCGCCGCGACCTCGAGGTGGCGCCCGCGGGCGATGAACGTGACGTCGTTGCCCGCGAGCGCGAGCTTGGCGCCGAAGAAACCGCCGACGCCGCCCGTTCCCATTATGGCTATACGCATGATTTTCTGCCCTCACCCGCTCGGGCGTGCGCCTCGCTCCCTCGCCCCGCGCGCGGGGAGAGGGTGGGGGGAGGGGCGCGCGCGCGTCATCGGGTCAGTATCGATAAGTGTCGGGCTTGAACGGTCCTTCCTTACCAACGCCGATGTACCGCGCCTGTTTGTCGTTCAGCTCCGTCAGCACGGCGCCGAGCTTGGTGAGCTGCAGCCGCGCCACCTTCTCGTCGAGATGCTTCGGCAGCACGTACACGCCGACCGGATAGTTGCCCGTTCCCTCGCGCGCGTTCGTCCACAGCTCGATTTGCGCCATCACCTGATTCGTGAACGACGAGCTCATCACGTACGACGGATGTCCGGTGCCGCAGCCCAAATTTACCAGCCGTCCCTCGGCCAGCAAAATAATCCGCTTGCCGTCGGGGAAGATCACGTGATCGACCTGCGGCTTGATGTTCTCCCACTTGCAGCGCTTGAGCGACGCGACGTCGATCTCGTTGTCGAAGTGCCCGATGTTGCACACGATCGCGTTGTTCTTCATCCGCTTGACGTGGTCGAACGTGATGATATCGATGTTCCCGGTCGCAGTGACGAAGATGTCGGCCTTGTCTGCCGCGTAGTCCATCGTGACCACGCGATACCCTTCCATCGCCGCCTGCAGCGCGCAGATCGGATCGATCTCCGCGATCCATACTTGCGCGGAAAGCGCGCGCAACGCTTGCGCCGAGCCCTTGCCGACGTCGCCGTAGCCGCAGACCAGCGCGACCTTGCCGGCGATCATCACGTCGGTCGCGCGCTTGATTCCGTCGACCAGCGACTCTCGGCAGCCGTAGAGATTGTCGAACTTCGACTTCGTCACCGAATCGTTGACGTTGATCGCCGGAAATCCGAGCCGCCCCTCTTTGTGCATCTGATAGAGGCGCTTCACTCCCGTCGTCGTCTCTTCGGTCACGCCCTTGATGTTCGCCTTGATCCGCGAATAGAACGTCGGGTCGGCGGCGAGCCGCTTCGCGATCGCGGCGAACAACGCGAATTCCTCCTCGTTGCCCGGATGCGAGATCACCGCCCGGTCCTTTTCGGCTTGCGCGCCGAGATGCACCAGCAGCGTCGCGTCGCCGCCGTCGTCGAGAATCATGTTCGGCGTCCCGAGAGTGGCGCTCGGCGACGGCCACTCGAAGATCCGGTGCGTGTACTCCCAGTATTCGTTCAGCGTCTCGCCTTTGTAGGCGAATACCGGCGTCCCGCTTGCGGCGACCGCGGCGGCGGCATGATCCTGCGTCGAATAGATGTTGCACGACGCCCAGCGGACATCGGCGCCGAGCGCCTGCAGCGTCTCGATCAGCACCGCCGTCTGGATCGTCATGTGCAGGCTGCCGGCGATGCGTGCGCCGCGGAGCGGCGCGAGTGGCGCGAACTCGTCGCGGATCGCCATCAACCCCGGCATCTCGGTCTCGGCGATCGCCATCTCCTTGCGGCCCCAGTCGGCCAGCTTGAGATCGGCGACCTTGAAGTCGGCGAATTTCGCCTTGTCGGTTACGGCATTCATCTAAAGTCACTCCGTCGGTATCGAGTGACTCGCGGCGGAAGGAAGGGGGTCGGCCCACCCGTCTCCCCGCGAGCGAATCACGGTTCAACGAGCGCCGTTGCAGGGGCATTTTGCCCGTCCCGAGCCTGGCCCGGCCTTGGACGCCGGGTTGCAACGCTCCTCGGGACACGAGGAAACCAAATTGTAGCCGATCTCGGCCTGCCCCGTTGTCACTCGGCGAACAACGGCGCCTCCAGGGCAAACAGCGCGTTCGCGAGGCTCGACTCGCGCTTGTAGAACCCCTCGGTGTGAAAAGTCTCCTCGAACGCGAACAGCTCGTAGTCGAGATGGTGGCAAAGCTCATGCACGAGCGTGCGCAGAAAGCTCTTGAAAGCCACCACCTGACGCCGCTGCGCGGTGCGCATCCAGACGGTAATCCGCGCGGGCGTGCGGCCATCCTCGGGTTCGTAGAGTCCATGCAGCTCGCCGTAGTCGTCGGCCGGACGCTTGGCGAGCACGCGCACGCGGATCGGCGGCACCTTGTAGCCCGCGGCCAGCGCGCTGGTCAGTCGCTGGCAGGCCGCTTGCGCCTCGGCGCGATCGTCGCGGGTAAGCGCGGCGCGGATCGCCGCGACGTTGACGCCGACGGAGACGCCGGGAGGCAGCCCGATCGATTCGATCGCGTCGCTCTTGCGATAGATCTTCTTGCGGGCGGGGGACAGACGGTCGTAGTACGCGAACGGCACCGCCACAGTGTAGCGCGCCGGCGCTTCGGCTTTCGCCATCTCGGCTAACATGCGCGCTCAGGCCACTTCGCCCCTCGCCACATGTTCCAGGTCCCCGTCTCCACCCGATGGCGCGAGTCATCGGCCCCGCATCGCCACGCGCGCGCGCTGCTGTTGCTCCTCGTTTTCCCCGCGGCGCAGGCGTTCGGCTTCGGATTCGACGACGTCGGCGCTCGCGCCAAGGCGCTGGCCGGGGCGTCGTACAGCCTACCCGATTCCCAGCTGTCGAAGGACCTGCTCGATCTCGACTACGATCAGTACCGCGATATCCGCTTTCGCCCGGACAAAGCGGTGTGGCACGATGCGAAGCTGCCGTTCGAGCTCGCGTTCTTCCATCCTGGCTTCCATTACGAGCGTGCGGTGCGGATTCACGAAGTCACGAAGGCGGGCGTGCGCGACATTCCGTTCTCCCGCGACCTGTTCGACTACGGCAAAAACCAGCTCTCCCCGACCAAGACGCGCGCGCCGGGCTTTGCCGGCTTTCGCGTCCACTACCCGATCAACACGCCGAAATACAGGGACGAGGTGCTCGTGTTCTTGGGCGCCAGCTATTTCCGCGCGCTCGGCAAGAACCAGGGCTACGGCATTTCCGCGCGCGGACTGGCGGTCGACACCGCCCTCGCGTCCGGCGAGGAATTTCCGTCGTTCACCGAATTCTGGATCGAGCGTCCCGACGCCAACGCGACGCAGTTGACGCTCTACGCGCTGCTCGACTCACGGCGCGTCACCGGCGCGTATCGGTTCGTGTTGAAGCCCGGCGTCGAAACGACGATCGACGTCAAGGCGCAGATCTACCTTCGGAGCGAGGTGACGAAGCTGGGGTTGGCACCGCTCACGACGATGTATTTGTTCGGCGAAAACCAGCCGTCCACGTCCGGGACCGATTTCCGGCCCGAGGTCCACGATTCGGATGGATTGTCGATCCACGCGGGCACCGGCGAATGGATCTGGCGGCCGCTCGTCAATCCGAAGCGATTGCTCGTCTCGTCGTTCGCGCTCGTCAACCCGGCAGGCTTCGGCGTCCAACAGCGCGATCGGCAGTTCTCTCACTACGAGGATTTGGAGGCGCACTACGAAAGGCGGCCCGGCGTCTGGGTGCAGCCGGCGGGGCGCTGGGGCGCGGGGCGGGTCGAGCTCGTGCAGATTCCAACCCCAGACGAAACGAACGACAACATCGTCGCCTATTGGGTGCCCGACGCGGTCCCCGCGCCGGGCCAGGCGCTCAACGTCGAATATCGTCTGTCGTGGCAGGCGGATAATTCGACGCGTCCGCCGCAGGCTTGGGTGACGCAGACGCGCCGCGGGCATGGATACCGGAAACAGGCCGACGACAGCCTCGACTTCGTCGTCGATTTCGAAGGTCCGGTATTCGCCAGACTCCCGGCCGACGCGAAGGTCGACGCAGTAATAAGCGGACAAAACATCGAAGTGCGCGAGGCGATCGCGCATCCCAATTCGGTCACCGGCGGGTACCGGTTGTCGCTGCGATTGAAGCGCCAGGACGAAGGCAAGCCGGTGGAGTTGCGTGGATTCCTGCGCGACGCCGCCGGAAATGCGATCTCGGAAACGTGGAGCTATCTGCTGCCGCCGAATTGAACGGCGCCGCCGTCACGCCCGCTGTTGTCGAACGTTATCTCGACGCGCTGCGGCTCGACGGCAAGGCGCGGACCGCGCTCGTCGACAAGATGTTCGCGCGCGCCGGGGCGGGACACGACCCGCCCGGCCTGTTTGCCGCGCTTCACGCGGCGCTCGCCGACCATGAAGTCGATCCGGACAATCCGTCGCGCGGGTCGGTCGCCGCGCGCATGACGCTCGCCGCAACACCCTACCCGCCACCGCCGCCGGCGCAAGGCGAGGGCGAAGGCTGGCTGGCGACGTCGCCGCCGCTCGCGCGAACGCCGATGGCGCCGACGCACTGGGTGCGAGGCTGGCTCGAGCGCCTTCGCCTAAAACGCGGCGCGAGCCGCGAGTCGCGCGCCTTCGACGTCGCGCCCGATTCGCCGGGACGGCACGGCCATTGGCGTCGCGTGGGATCGCAGCGGCGGGTCGCACTCGTCGTGCTGATTGTCGGGCAGGCGTATTTCGCGACCAATCTGATGCAGGCGATCCTGCCCTACCACGGCCGGCAGCCGCTGGAGATCCCGATCCTCATCCTGTTCGCGATCTTGTTCGGCTGGGTGTCGGCCGGCTTCTGGACCGCGATCGCCGGCTATCTTGTTCTGGCCGCAGGGGGCGATCGCTATGCGATTGCGCGCACCGCTCCGGTCGACGCGCCGATTCCGGGGGATGTGCGCACCGCGATCATCATGCCGATCGCGAACGAGGACGTCTCGCGCGTTTTCGCCGGCATGCGCGCATCGTACGAGTCGGTCGCACGTACCGGGTTGCTCGATCGTTTCGATTTCTTCGTGCTGTCCGACACGGCCAATCCGGACACGCGCGTCGCCGAAGTCGTGGCGTGGTTCGACTTATGCCGCACCGTCGGCGGTTTCGGCCGCGTCTACTATCGCTGGCGCGCCAACCGGATCAAGCGCAAAAGCGGCAATGTCGCCGATTTTTGCCGCCGCTGGGGCCAGCGATACCGCTACATGATCGTTCTCGACGCGGACAGCGTGATGACCGGCAGTTCGGTCACGGCGCTGGTGCGCATCGCCGAGGCGAATCCCGACGCCGGCATCCTGCAGACGTCGCCGAAAGCGACCGGCCGCGACACGCTGTACGGACGCATCCAGCAGTTCGCCACCGGCGTGTACGGCCCGGTGTTCACCGCCGGGCTCCATTTTTGGCAGCTCGGCGAGTCGCACTATTGGGGACACAACGCGATCATCCGCATCGCGCCGTTCATCCGTCATTGCGCGCTCGGCCGGCTCCCCGGGCGCGGCAATCTGTCGGGCGAGATCCTGTCACACGATTTCGTCGAAGCAGCGCTGATGCGCCGCGCCGGCTGGAAGGTGTGGATCGCCTACGATCTCGCGGGCAGCTATGAGGAGATGCCGCCCAACCTCATCGACGAGTTGAAGCGCGATCGCCGCTGGTGTCAGGGGAATTTGATGAACTTCCGGCTGGCGCTGATGAAGGGACTCCACCCGGCCCATCGCGTCGTGTTCATGACCGGCGTGATGGCGTACCTGTCGGCGCCGCTGTGGTTCCTGTTCCTCGTGCTGGCGACCGCGTTGCTCGCCGTGCACTCGCTGACGACGCCCGAGTATTTCGTCCGGCCCTACCAGATGTTCCCGCAGTGGCCCGAATGGCGACCCGATTGGGCGCTCAAGCTCCTCGGTGCGACGGCGCTGATTCTGTTCGTGCCGAAGATTCTCGGCGCGCTGCTGGTGTCCGGCCGTGCCGCGCGCGGTTTCGGCGGCCGCAGCGCGCTGTGGGCGAGCATCGGACTCGAGATGGTCGCGTCCGCATTGCTCGCGCCGATCCGCATGCTGTTTCACACGCGCTTCGTGTTGCTCGCACTTTCCGGCTTGCGTTTGAGCTGGCGCTCGCCGACGCGCGACGACGCGGAAACGACCTGGGGACACGCGCTCCGGCACCACGGATTGCAGACATTGATCGGCGTCGCGTGGGCAGGCTTTGTGGGCTGGCTCAACCCCGGATACCTGACGTGGGTGCTGCCGGTCGCCGGCGCACTGGCCGTGTCGATCCCGCTTTCCGTGTACACGAGCCGCGTGTCGCTCGGGCGCAGGGCGCGCCGAGCCGGCCTGTTCCTCATTCCGGAAGAAGTGCGGCCGCCGCGCGAAATCCACGCGACCAAGCGCTACGAGCGCGCCGCGCCGACGCCGCCGACATTCGCCGCGGCGGTGGTCGATCCGTATGTCAATGCACTCGTGTGCGCGATCGCCAACGATCGGCGCCGCTTGCCGGATTCGGTGCGGCGCGATCGCACTGCGCTGGCGCGAGAAGCGGTCCTGCGCGGGCCGGAGTCGCTCACCGCCGACCAAAGGGCACGGCTATTGAGCGATCCGTACGTGTTGTCGTACGTGCATTCGCATTTGTGGCTCGCCAAGGACGGCGCGGCGGTCCTACCACGCCACGCCGAATAAAACGGCCGCTCGAAAGCGGCCCACCGTCGACGTCGATCGAAACTGTTACGCCTTCTTGATCTTTTCCAGCATCTTGAAAATGCCCTTTGGTGCGCCGACAAACATGCGCTTGAAGGTCTTGGGCAGGCAACGACGCTCGAGCGTGTTGCGGCGGGTACGATTGCGTTCGGCCATGCTTGCGTCTCCGTTCGGAACGTGGGCGCGACCGCCGTTCGGCGTCGATCGCTAAAACAAGCTATTTTACAGTAACTTGGATCGTCTGTGCGAACCGATCCGGCCGGCCGTGGGCGAGCTTCAGCGCCGCGGCCGATGGGGTGCGGTCAACGCCCGCGCGCGAAAGCGTTCGAATCCTGCGTCGCGATCCGTGTAGCGGTCGATCGTCGCCATGCGCGTGCGCTCACGCTCGGCTGTGATGAATTCTGCGATCCCTTCGCGCTGGTACGGTTCGAGGTTACGGTCGCCGGCCAGCAGTATTTCGGCCGCGAGCACGGCGTCGACGTCGTCGGGCGTCGCGAGATAAAGGCGCGCGTCGTCCGGCAGATGCAGGAAGAGGCTACCGAGCGTTCGTTCGGACGTCGGCGCGCCGATCACGACCGCTTCGGGCCAGCGATGAGGAAGGCCGGGTGACGGCGCCCAGATGGCGGCGAGATAATGGTCCGGCGTCGCGACCTTCGCGCCGTCGATGTCGCGTGTCGCTGCGCGAATGACGCGCACGCACAGGCCGATCCACGTGCCCGCCGCACATTCCGGCGCGAGACGCCGCGCAATATCGGTGGAGGACATGCGACCCACTAACGCACGGTGACGTCGTAGCGAACGGATTTCGCGGGTGCGACGTCGGGTTCGAACGGCCGGCGGTAAACGAACGTGAGCGCCGTCGTCCCGGGATTGTCGGCGCGAAAGCGGAAGGTCATGTCGCCAGGCGCGCCGACGACCGGCGGGGTGGCGCGTGCCGTGTAATCCGCGGTGCCGACCTGCACGAGCGTCGGCGCGAAGCCCGGCGTCACTTCCCAGCGATAGCCGGTGGTCACGTTCGCTCCCAGAATCACCGCTATCGTCTGGCCGCGTGCCAGCACGATCGGCGCGCCGCTGCCCGCCTCGTCGACGCGTAGCGACGTCGGCGCCGCCGTGAACGGATTCTCCGCCGTCATGGAGCCGCACGC
>CATPAO010000270.1 GCA_955652025.1 Casimicrobiaceae bacterium | reverse complement strand
GTTTCATCAAGAGTTTCCCCAGACCGGGCGGCAACATTACTGGTGTGTCGCGCATGTTGGCCGAAACGGACGCCAAGCGCCTGGAGTTGATTAAAGAAATCCCGGCGGTCTCCCGATCGAGCAGCCCAAACGCGGCGACCGAATGGTGGCTTCCCGACGGGTTGCCGTGGCGGCTCTTCACGCCGCGGACGCACGCGCGGCTGCAAAGAGTAGGGAGCGATCGACGAACTGTGTTCGGCCACGCGCGGAATCGGCAGATTCCTGCCGCGCAGTTCGTACCCGTTGCGGTTCTCTCGATTCCGCTCGCTTCCTACTGACGAGTCTTGATCCAAGCGTCGATCTGCTCGTCCAGTATCTCCAGTGGCAGCGACCCACCGCCCAGCACCACGTCGTGGAAGGCCTTCTCCGCCTCGGCGTCGAACCGGGGACCGAGCGCATTCTGCGCCCGTTCGCGCGCCGCACGGATCCGCAGCATGCCAACCTTGTAGGCGCAAGCCTGGCCGGGCTCGACGATGTAGCGTTCGATCTCTGTGACGACCCCGCCCTCGGGCATGCCGGTCTTCTCCTGCATGTAGGCGATGGCCCGCTCGCGCGTCCAGCGCTTGTAATGGATGCCGGTATCGACGACCAGGCGCACGGCGCGAAACATCTCGGCCTGCAGCCGACCCAGGTCGCCGAATGGGTCGTCCTTATAGAGCCCCAGTTCGGTCCCCAGCCACTCGGCGTAGAGGGCCCAGCCCTCGTCGTAGGCGGTGAACGGCAGCACCTTCCGGAAGGTCGGCCCTCCCTCCTGCTGCTGCGCCAATGCAATCTGGAAGTGATGGCCGGGCACGCCCTCGTGCAATGCAAGCGTGCGCATGCCGAACTTCGGCACCTCGTTCATGTCGCGCAGGTTGGCATAGAAGACGCCGGGCCGCGTGCCGTCGAGCGCAGGCGGGAAGTAGTACGCGCCCGGCGCGGTCTTCTCCTTGAACTCGGCGATCCGCCGCACCTCGATCAGCGCCTTGGGGACGAGCCCGATCACCGCGCGCGAGCGGGCGAGCTGGTCTTCGATCATCTTGGTGTAGTCGGCGAGCGCGGCCTTTCGGCCCTCGTCGGTGTTCGGGTAGAGGAAGCGTGGGTCCTTGGCCAGCCGCGAAAGGGCCTGGGCAGGCGTCTCCCCCGGCTGCAGTTGCGCCTGTGCGGCGAGAATCGCCGTCATCTCCGCCTCGATGCGCGCCACCTCGGAGAGGCCGAGGTCGTGCACCTCCTGCGGAGTCATCCGCGTGGTGGTCTCTCTGCGCAACCGATAGGCGTAATACGCATCGCCGTCGGGTAGCTTCCAGACCCCGTCGTCCGTGGTGGACCGCGACAGCTGATCCTCGAAGAACGCGATTAGCTTGCGGTAGGCTGGCACTACGCCGCTCTCGATCACCTGAGCACAGCGTGCCTCCAGGGCCTGCTTGTCGGCCGCCGTGAGCTCGGGCAGCGTCTCTACCTTGCTTGCGAAGTTCTTGTACAGCGGGTTATCGACCGCGGGCTTACCGGCGAAGCCACGCATCTCGGTGAGCACACGCTCGATCACCCAGCGCGGCGGCACCACACCCTTTTGCTCGCGTAGCGCAAGTCCCTCGAGCACCTGGTCGAACTTGCGGCCCACCTCGCCGAGCCGCGCGAGGTAGTCCTCGGCGCCGCGCCGGTCGGAGATGCGGTGCTGGTTGATCAGGAAGTCGGGCGTCTGGCTCTGCATGCCGAAGTGTTGGCTGACGGGGTAGTCGTGGAAGCGGAACCGCTCGCCTTCGAGCTGGCTCTCGATGTACCAGGTGAGAATGCGCGTGGATAGGCGCTGCGCCGGCGTCTGGGCCGCGAGGTCGTAGGACTTCAGGTCGGCTAGGTATCCGTGCCAGAGGGCGAAGTCGCGATCGACTTTGACGATCGAGACGTCGTCGAGGTGGGCGTTGTGTCGGCGATAGCCGAACTGCTCGGCAATGCCGATCGAGGTCAGCAGCTCCGGTTTCTCCAGCACGAAGGTGATGAAGGTCTTCTCGTAGAAGAGGTTCAGGCTGAAGGGCCGGAACCAGACGAGGTTGACCACGAACACCGAGGCGGCGAGCAGGGCCGCGGCGAGCAGCACGCCGAGGGCTTTGAAGACGGTCTTTAACATCAAGGAAGATTACACGAACGGGCTCGTCTCGCTGAATCGATCGAGGTCGAATCCGACCGTCGCGCAATCATTCCCAAAAATGTCTGTTTATGGGAACGATGCATTGTTCTTCGCGATTGCGCTCCTCGCATCCGCGAATCGCAGTTGCGCGCCACCACTGATCGAAAATGGGAAAGTCTTGAACGTGTGCCGAGCGCGACTCGTTGGCGATTCGCGGAACTCAAAAGCACGAACGACCCAGTTGATCCACAGCAGCCGATTGATCTTCTACTAAGCAGACACCGGAATGAGAAGGACACTGGCAATACGGCGGTGCGATCAACCCGGTCGTCAGGCCAGCCGCAGTGGAGCAGCAGGTTACGCCATAAACGCACGGAGGCCCGCTAGCCTGTTCAAGCCAGGCAACGTCGGGCCCCAATGCGAACGCGGCTCAATTTTCGTCAACGCTAATTTTTCTGCCGACGCCGTAGATGGCGGCACCTGCTGACTCGCTGAAAAAATAGAAGCCTTTTCCGTCGTCCACGACAACGATCCGGATAAACTCGCTCCCATCGGGCGCGAACCCTTTGCCAGTGCAATCCGTCGCCACTTGGACAGTGGCGGCGATGGGCGAGTCGAAACTGAGAACGCCACCTCTGCTGACGCTCTGGCTGCCGGACATGTTGCCATTCCCGTCGAAGATTGCGATCGCGAGGGCGGCCAAGGGGCCTAGCGCGTTGATCCCCGTCCGATAGAAGCCATAGGAGCCGTTGGGGGATGCATTCGAGCAAGCGTGTTGGTCCGACGCGAATGCGTAAGGCACAACCGCTGCGCTGCCCAGCAGCAAACAACCCACCGCAGCAATTGCTACGCCCGAAATCGATATACGCCGTTTCATCGTCGCACTCCTTTCGATAAGCCCACTTTGGGGCGTTTGCGCTTGGAAGGGAAACGAGGCGTTTCCGCTCCTTTGGCGTTCAGTGACCTCCTACGTTCGACGGCTGGCGAGACGTGTGTCTCATCGTCTCCTCGACTGAATCGCGATCGAGCGTGAGAACGTTTCCGGTCGGGGTCCGATCGTGCACCGGAATGTTGCTGCCGGTCCGGTAAACCCGCTCCGCTCGCGGCTCCGATTGCTGGTCGGGAAGCTCCGCGCAAGCGGCGGCGGTCAGCGCCAACAACGACAACAAGGTTACTGCATTACTCATGGTTTTCTCCTTGATGGGTCCGATTGCTCGATTCGTCGCGACCGCCCACGCATATTCGACTGGAAGCGTGATCGCACCGTGATCCTTCAGGTCACGTTTTCGCGACCAGCTGCTCGATGAGGTTGAATAGGGAGAGGCCCAGTACGTGTCTCGGGGGTGCAGGATCGCCGCGGGCCTGCGAAACGCGACTGACGATTGCGCAACACACTCATTGCCCCTTCGCGAAGTCCCCGTAGTAGTAGTTGTGGATCATGCGGGTCCGCTGGACGTAGCGCCGCAAGACGTCGGGACCTTCCGCAGCAGCTTTGCGGACGCCGGCTTGCCATGGCGGAAAGCCTTGCGATGCATCAGTCGTGATTCGGCCATCGATGGACGTCGTCGTCGCAGCGGCAAGCGACATTGTCGCTGGACTGGTCGCCACCGATTCCCGCTCCACGGTTGCGTCGGCAACCGCTGCCGTGGTGCCAAGAGCGAGGAACGCGATAACTACACTGCGCACGCGGTGCAAGCCGAGATTCGATGTCATAGCAGTCTCCTTTCCGAACACATAGAGGCGCGGTGTCGGGCTCAGATCGAATTGCGCTGAACGGGCAGCGCTCGACCTCTACGGCGCCATGATTGCGCGCGACCGTGATGTGGCCGTGACCGCTCAGGTCACGGTGAACAACGGCCTGGAAAGGAAACGGAAACGACTTCTGCGACGCGCGTGTGAATTTGCTGCTACGCGATGCCCGGCAGGCTTAAGCTGACGACGACGGCGCGAGAGCGGATCGCGGCTGCTAAACGTTGCGTAGGCGCAGAGGGCGCGACCGCCAACTCCCGATGTAGAAAATTCGCAAAGTTTTCGTACGCGCGAATGGCGCCGGCGCTATCGCCCGCATCCGACAACAGCTCGAGGTGAGTGCGCAGAACGCATTCGTCGTCTGGCGCAAGCGCCACGGCGCGGCGCGACCATTGGGCCGCCAATGACCATTCCCCGCGACGCCGATGATGGTCCGCAAGTCTCGTTGCAGCTCCCAGCGCGCGTTCACGCAGCCGCTCGCGTTCGGTTTCCAGCCAGCTGTCGAATTCGGGTGAAGCGCTAGGGACAAACAAACCAGCGAGAAATTCGCCTTGATATAGCTGCAACGCATCCTCCGGGCGCTGCTCCTCGCAAGCGCGCTCGAATTCTTGCACATCGCAGGCTACGATTTTGGCGTCGAGCGCCAGGCATTCGTTACCGAAGTTGATAATCGCTTCGCGGCCGACTTCGCAGCGCAGGAAGCGAATGGCTTGACGCAATGCAGCTCGCGCACGCTCGGTTCCGTGATCGGGCCAGAACAGTCCCAGCAGTCGGTCGCGGAGGCACAATCCATCCGGGCACACCGCCAGCAGAGCCAATATGGCGAGCCGCTTGGGCTGCGCAAGCACTGACCTGACGTTAGTGCCTGCGCAATTGCGTAGTCCAATGTTTCCGAGAGTGCGGAGTTGCATCATGGGTCGCGCCTGTGATCATCCCCGAGGCGAAGCAGGTCAATGAACGGTGCCCGAAGCGAGCTCGAAACCACGGGATGCGCCCATGGTTTTCCGCCACATCGCTACGTCGCTGCCAGGCATCGACATTCCCCGAATCGCAGGGTGGCAGATGATCATTTCCTTGCGTTGTTCACCGTCTCATCGATCAATACAAACGCTCGCGCGATTGGGTCGTACCGAACAGAAATGCCCTTTCGAATACGAATGACGTCGACGTTTCCGATCTGTTCGTCGCTGATCTCGGACAGGTCAATGGCAACCGGGCGTTCCATCGTCCGCGACGGGTGCAAGGCGGTCGGCGCAAACACGATTCCGCGCTCGAAACCCGTTCCCGGTTGGCTTTCGATGCGCAACGCCTGCGACCCCGTATTCGCGGGATCGATCGGAGGACTCGCGAATTCCGTATCCGGGCGATTCTTGAACGTGCTCCACATGGATATCTTGCGCCACGGATTATCGGGCTCGCGGTTGACTGTCGTGGCTTCGATGCCGGTAAGCATCGAAAAGCTGCCTTGTTCGGCCCACGCTTCGGTGGCTATGCCGAATGCAACTTGATTGACGCCGCGGCGATTGACGGCGCTGAGTTGCGCTCCCACGGTCAGCACCGTCCAATTGGGCGCAGCGCCGGCCGTGGTCCGGTCGACCAAGCCCGCCAGCACATAACCCGCGTCGCTTCCAATTGGGTTCCAACCACCCACCATGGGGCCGGTGAGGATCGTATAGCCTTGACTGAGGTCGGCACCGAAGCCGCCTGACATCGCGCAGTTCGCATCGAGCAGCAGCGCCAGCGTTGTCGTCAATATCACGTTCGATTGCACGGTACGCCCTCGGCCGAGCCTCGACTTCCGCAAGTCAGCCACCAAATCCTGGTATTCCGCCGCCAACGCACATTGCTACTGCGTTCGGTCCATAGCCTTCCGCAACGTATCCGCGTCTCAGCATAAGATCGCGTGTTGCCGTCGACGCCGTATAGCGATGATTCGAGTCGATGCGCGCATTCCAGAGCCGATAGACCGGAGTCTGGTCGTAGAGGCACTCCCCAGTTTGCATATTGGGGAGTGACGCGTAAAACGCGACGCTGGTCTCCAGCACGTAATCAGGATGCATCGATCGCGAGTCGCTGCATTCGTTGACCGACGCCGAAAAGAAATGGGAGTCACCATCGGCAGGAGGAAGATACAGGCGGCAAACTGGCCCGATATTGGGCGGCGGCGAATTGACAAGATCGAAAGGATCAAATTTAGCCAACCACGCGTCGAAGAATTCTCCCGTTCGCTTCCAGCCGGAAATGCGACCCGAGTCCAGGGCGTCGATGTCGGGTTGCGACATACTAATGAAGTAATGATCCAGCGCCGCGTTGTAGAACTCTATGACGGGATCGGTGGGCACAAGCAGGCCGGTTGGGAAACCGGTGAAGGGCCGGAAGATGTAGGTCGCCATCCACGGTGGATTATTCGTAAACCCACCGCCCCGAACAAACACCGTATAGCCGTTGGCGGGAAGAAAGTCGTAGTCCCACACGTCAACGCCCGCAAAGATGAGCGTGCCGCCATCCGTCGGAAGAAAGCCCGGCGGAAAGGTGAAATCGACCTCCGGGAGGAGAACATGAGGGGTCGAAATTAGAACGTAGCGTCCCGCCGTAGAATGCGACGGCAGATCGTTGGGGAATGTGATGCTCTTCACGACACCGTGACGCGACCGGACCTCCAGCGTGAGGCCGGAGAAACGGTCCTGATTGTCCAGCCCCGACAATTCCTGGAGCTGCAGATATTGGTTGATGCCCGCCTGATCGGAAAATATGGCGGTCATGCGGAATGAATTGTTCGAGGGCTGCAGATAGAGCTCTGCGCTGTTCGTGGCCGTCCCGCCCACGACACCTCCGCCTGCGATCAATACTCTGCCGCCGAGCAGCAACGTTGCCGTGTGGCGGCTGCGCGCAATGTTGAGGCTGGCGGTGGCGTTCCAAAGCGCGTGATCCGCGTCATACAACTCCGCGCCGTTGACATCAAGACGAAAGTTGGAGTCGTAGCCTCCCGCAACCAGAATCTGCCCATTCGGCAGCAGCGTTGCCGAGTGACCCTCACGGGCTCCAATGAGGTTGCCGAACAGCGTTGCTGTATGACCAGATCTGGGCTTGCTCATATCGCCGGCTAAGCTCCATGTTCCGGCGATGGGATCGTAGAACTCTGCGCTAGCAAACGCGACGTTATTGCCGCTTCCTCCGACGACAGGCAATTTTCCACTTGGCAACAGCGTTGCGGTGTGGCCAGCGCGAAGGGTGTTTAGATTGGCGGTCGGTACCCAGGTCGTTGGGATTGCTTTCGAGTATGGCCGATCCAGGCAATAGCCCGGCGCAACGAATCCGCTCAGCAGCACGAAAAGCGCCACCACCGGCCAATTTGGGATTGGGTGTAGATGTATCGGCGTTTTCACACGCATCCGCATTTTTGAATCGACCCGACGATTTCGGTGTCGCGCTTTCTCGGTTATAGGCTCCGTTCGAACTCGGCGCCATTCGCACGAATGGCTATGCCTGACTCATTCCGCGAAATTCGCACAGATAATCCCTTTTGGATAGTAACGGTCCTGTACGCAGAGTTGCTCCATCTTTCTGCATAGCCCAAAAGGAATAGCAGGGCCCGACGCTATTGACAAGCGATTCAAAGCGGCCCTTCAATTGCTCTCCGGATCGTACTCGCGAGCGCAAAAGCGGGGAGCCAACCGAGCGGGTTGGAACGAAGGGGCCGAGACCAACAATGAAACGCGCCGATCTGGGTTCGATCGCCTGCGTGCTGCTCGCCGCAACCGCCGGTTGCGGATCGGCATTGGCCCAGGATCTCTCCGAGCGCGAATTCCTGACGGAGTTTCCCACTGTCTTGTCCGCGTCGCGCCTGCGGCAGAGCCTGACCGAAACGCCGCAAGCGGTCACGGTCATCGATCAAGACACGATCAAGGCCTCCGGGGTCCGAGAAATTGCTGAACTGTTTCGCTTGGTGCCCGGCTTTACGGTGAGCTACGTCACGTACGTCAACGGCCTTCAGCCCATCGTCAACTATCACGGCTTGGGCCGCGAATTCTTCTCGCGCCTGCAGGTGCTGATCGACGGCCGGTCGATGAACACGCCGACGCTCGGCGGCGTCGACTGGAGCGACTTTCCGCTGGCGCTCGACGACATCGAGCGCATCGAGGTCGTGCGTGGACCGAGCAACGCAACTTACGGCATCGGCGCATTCTTGGCCACGATCAACTTCATCACCAAGCATGCGTCGCAGGAGCGCGGCGCGACGTTGAGCGTCAACGCGGGCAACGCTGGCATACGCGACGGCTTTGCGCGTTTTGGCGGCGGCGCCGGCGGTTTCGACTTCAGGATCACCGGCGGCCATCGCGCGGACGACGGGTTTGCGAATCTTGTCGATAGCCGCAAGCGCGAATTCGCGACCTTGCGGACGGATTGGCAACTCGATCCTGCCAACAGCCTCACGCTGCAAGCCGGTGCGACCAACGGCAATAACGAGTTGGGCGTGGGCCGGCCGGACGATCCGGTGCGCAAGGCACGAATCGAGACCCAGTACGCGCAGCTGAAATGGGAGCGCAATCTCGACGCCGACAACGGGCTTGCGGTCCAGTACTATTTTTATCGCTTCAAACTGAGCGATCGATTCGTTACCAATCCCATTCCGGCATTCAACAACGAGCGCTTCCCGCTTGACGCCGGCAGCGCGATTCGGCGCTCCGATCTGGAACTCCAGCAAACCTTTAGCACGGGTCCATTTTGGCGATGGGTCTGGGGTGCCAGCGCGCGCGAGGACGTCGCCGAGGCGCCGCAACTACTGAACGAGACTGGACGGCTCCGGATCGAGCGCCTGTTCGCCCACATGGAATGGCGCGCTACCGAAAGCGTGCTGGTCAATGCGGGCGCGATGGTCGAGCACAACAACATATCGGGCACCGACGTTGCGCCGCAGGCAGCGATCAACTTCCGGTTGGCGCGCGATCACGTGATTCGTTTCGGCGTCTCGAAGGCGCTACGTACACCCACGATCTTCGAAGAGAACGTGCAAACCATCATCATCGTCCCGCCGCCTGCGCCTCCGCAGAAGAGCGCGACAGGCGTCCTCCGTCCCGAAACGATTGTGTCGCGCGAGGTGAGCTACGTCGGAGAGTGGCCGGCATCGCATGTCACGCTCGATTTGAAGATGTTCTATGACACGTTGCATGACTTGATCGATCTCGTCGGAGAGCAAAGCACTTTCCCCGCCTCGGTATTTCCAAGGACCGTCCTGAACGGTGACGACGCGCGGCAGCAGGGAGTCGAAGGGCAGCTGGCGTTGCGTCCGTCTCCGGCGACATCGCTGTTGGTGTCGGCCGCGCATGTGGAAACCCGGAGCCCGGATCGTTTCAACAGCTATTCGACCTCCATGCCGCGCAACACGGTGCACGCGCTCCTGTCGCACCGCTTTGGCGACACGTGGAGTGCCAGCGTTGCCTTTCATCATCAGAGTGCTTTTCGCGCCAGCCGATTCAGCGAGCCGCAGCGTGCGTTCAGCCGGGTGGATGCGCGCGTCGCGAAAGAATTCACGGTAGGTCAGGGCCGAAGCGAAGTCGCGATCGTCGCCGAGAATCTATTCGACGAGCGTTACACCGAGTTCCGCCGGGACAACGTGGCGCGTCGTCGCGCCTGGCTGACCTTGAGCATCAAGCTTTGACTGGAGCGGGGTCGAGCACGCCTCTCCGCCAGTCGCCCGTCGTGATCGTCCGTCTCCTCCGCCGATTGGTATACGTTCGGTCCGTCCGGTGCGCGGCGGCGGTGCTTTGGCTCGTGGCGTCCGGCGCCTCCGCGCAGATGCTGGTCGTGCTAAGTGACGAGTCGGCAAGCTACCGGGAAGTCGCCGACGAGCTGCGAACCGGCCTCGCCTTCATCCGGGACGGCCGCTTGCGGATCGACGTTCTCTCGGCGTCGCGTCTGCCTTCCGTTGAGGAACGAGGGCTTGGGTCGTACGTGTTGGTCGTGACGGTGGGATTGGCCGCGGCCCAGGCCATCGTTGCGCGGGAAGAAGCGCTTGCTGAGCGGCCGCCGACACTTTGCTTGCTGATTCCGCGCCGAAGTTTCGAGCGATTGGTCCCTCCTGTGACGACCACGCGCGCACGTCGTTTGTCCGCGGTATTCATCGACCAGCCGCTGTCCCGCCAGCTGGATCTCATACGCATCGCACTCCCCGACAAGACACGCGTGGGCGTCATTCTCGGCCCAACTTCGGACGCGCTGAACGAAGAGCTCCGCGAAAAGACCCGCGAGCGGTCGTTGAAATTGAATCACGCCGAAGTGGGCGACGCATCAGCTGTTTACGCCGCATTGCAACGAGTTTTGCCCGACAGCGACCTGCTGCTCGCGCTGCCCGATCCGATCGCGCTCAACGCATCGACGGCGTACGGCGTCCTGCTCACGAGCTATCGCGCGAAGGTTCCCGTCGTCGGCTTTTCCGACGGCCTCGTCAAGGCCGGTGCCTTGCTCGGATTGTTCTCGACCGCGCGCCAGCAGGGCAAGCAAGGCGCCGAAGTTGCGATTCGCATCCTTTCCGGCGAGGGCGGGCTGCCTGCGCCGCAGTACCCGCGGTATTTCACGGTACGGGTGAATTTCAGCGTGGCGCGGTCGCTCGGCCTGCCGGTCGAGGACGAGGCGTCGCTGGCGGCCTCGCTGACCGCACGCGCCAAGAGCATCCTGGACGCACGTGAATCGGCGCCGTCCGACGGCGCCACACCGCCGCGGAGAGGCCCATGAAGAACTGGGGCATCCGCGCCCGCGTGCTGTTCCTGGCCCTCGCGCCGAGCGCGCTGATCCTGTCCACGCTCGTGACCTACTTTACGTACTCGAGGATCGCCGAAGTGGATGTCGCACTCGCCCAGCATGGGTTGTCGGTGGCGCGGCAGCTTGCGCCGGGCGCCGAGTTCGCATTGTTCGCCGGTGACCGTGCGGCGCTGCAGCGTTTGTCCGACGCGGCCGCGCGCGAGAGCGATGTCGCGAGCATCACGATTACCGATGCGCAGGGACAAACGATTGCGCATAGCCAAAATGGACCTTCCGACTCTGCCGAATTGGTGCAGTTCACCCAACCGGTGATGGAGACCCGGCTCGGCGTCGCCGACTTCCCGGAGCAGATTCGTGTGGGCAGCGCGTCACCCAAAGTCGGCGAGATCACGGTGGCGATGTCGCGCTCGGCCGCGCACGCAGAGCAGCGCCGGCTGCTGGCGATCGGGCTCGTCCTCGGGCTGACATGTGTGTTGGCCGCGGTCGCGCTCGCCTTTGTTATCGGCAACAGCGTGATCCAGCCGATCCAGCGCCTCGCGGCCGCGATGCTCGAGCTGGGTCGCGGAAAGCGCGTGACGCCGCTTTCTGCGTCGGGCGGTGGTGAATTTCGTACGCTCCACGAAGGTTTCAACGAAATGTCGGCGCAGCTTCACGCGTTCACGCAGGAGCTCGAATCGCGGATAGAAGTCGCCACACGAGCGCTAATGACGCAGAAGGACACGGCGGAACAGGCGACCAGCGCGAAGTCACGCTTTATCGCGGCGGCCAGCCACGATCTACGCCAGCCGTTGCACGCGATCGGACTGTTCACCGCGACCTTGGAACGGCGCGCGCAGGGGACCGAGCTCGAGGGCGTGGTCCGCGATCTCGCGCGGGCCGTCGCCGTGATGGACCGACTGTTTGACTCGCTGCTCGATATCTCCAGACTCGATGCCGGAACGCTGCAGGCGCAGCCGAAACCGTTTCCCCTCGAGCGTCTTTTCGCGCAATTGGCGGCCGAATACGTCGATGCGGTTGTGTAAAATGAAATGCGGATCAATTTTAGGTACACGATGGCCGTCGTCGTCAGCGACGAGCTTTTGTTACAC
>CATPAO010000269.1 GCA_955652025.1 Casimicrobiaceae bacterium | reverse complement strand
CTTGCTTTTCCTGGCGGTAATGCGCGACGAGGCCGGACGCTTCGATGACATGCCCGACCGCTTCCGACAATCGGAGCGATGCCGTCGCGTCGCGCATTCCCAGGACGAGCTTCACGAACGCCGCCATCGCGGCGCCGGTCTTGCCGCCGAGCACGCCCGCGCAGGCGGCCTGCCACAAGCTCGTGCCGCGCCCGCGTGCGTGATCCTGCAATTGTTCGAGCGAGCGAGCGCCGATCCCGCGCGGCGGAAAATTCACGACGCGCAGGAACGCGCCGTCGTCGTCCGGTGCCGCCAGGAGCCGCAGATACGCGAGCGCGTGCTTGACCTCGGCGCGCTCGAAAAAACGCATGCCGCCGTAGACGCGGTACGGCAGCGCGGCGCTGAACAATGCATGCTCGAGCACGCGCGACTGCGCATTGCTGCGGTAGAGGAGCGCGACCTCGTCGAGCGCGACGCCGTCGCTCGCGAGGCCCTGGACAACATCGACGACGAACGCCGCCTCGTCGCGATCGGATGGTGCGGCGAACGCGCGTATTGGCTCGCCCGCGCTATCGTCGGTCCACAAATTCTTGCCGAGCCGCGCCTTGTTGTGCGTGATCAGCGCGTTCGCGGCATCGAGAATCCGGCCGTGCGAGCGATAGTTGCGCTCGAGCTTGATCAGCGATACCGGGCGCTCGGCCGTCGCGAAATCCTGCGCGAAGTGCTGCATGTTGGCCACGTTGGCGCCGCGAAACGCGTAGATCGACTGGTCGTCGTCGCCGACCGCGAACACTGCGGCGTTGGGTCCGGCGAGCAGGCGAAGCCACTTGTACTGGAGGATGTTTGTGTCCTGGAACTCGTCGACCAGCAGATGCGAAAAACGCCGCTGATAATGGCCCCGGATCTCGTCGTGCGCGATCAGGAGCTCGTAGCTTCGCAGCAGGAGCTCGGCGAAATCGACGACGCCTTCGCGTTGGCAGGTCGCTTCGTAGAGCGCGTAATGCTCGACCTGACGCCGCGTGAACTCGTCGCCCGCCTCGACCATGTTGGGGCGCAGTCCCTGCTCCTTCGAACCCGCGATCAGCCATTGCAATTGCCGCGGCGGGTAACGGTTGTCGTCGATGTTGTGCGCGCGATAGACGCGCTTGATCAGCGCGAGTTGGTCCTGCGTGTCGAGGATCTGAAACAGCTGCGGCAGGTTCGCGGCGCGGTAGTGTGCGCGCAGCATCCGGTTGCACAGGCCGTGGAACGTGCCGACCCACATCCCGCGGATGTTGACCGGCGTCAAGGCGACGAGCCGGGTCAGCATTTCCTTCGCCGCCTTGTTGGTGAACGTGACGGCGAGAATCGACAGCGGACTCGCTTGCCCCGTCGCCAGCAGCCACGCGATGCGCGTCGTCAGGACGCGCGTCTTGCCGCTGCCGGCGCCGGCCAGAATCAGCGACGACGTGTGCGGCAGCGTCACCGCTGCGAGCTGCTCGGGATTGAGATTGGCGAGAAGAGGTGCGGACATCGGACGATCATCGAAACGCCAATGATAGCCGAGCGCCTCGACGACACCCGCCCCGCACTCTCGCACCGCGCCCGTCTGGCGTGGCTGCTAACGCTATAATCGCGCGCTCGCCGATCCACCCATGCCAACGTCCCGCGCGCTCGATGTCACGCCGCCCGTCAATTCGGCGACGATGCGCGCGTTCGTCCATTGGATCCGCGCGGCGGCCCCTTACGTCCACGCGTTTCGCGGCAGGACCTTCGTCATCGCGTTCGGCGGCGAGGTCGTCGCCGACGAATCGTTTCTCGGGATCGTCCACGACCTCAACCTGCTGCACAGTCTGGGCATCAAGCTGGTGGTCGCCCACGGCTGCCGGCCGCAGGTCGAAGCGATCCTCAAGCAGCAGGCCATTCCGAGCCGCTATGCGCATGGTGTCCGCGTAACAGATACGGACTCGATGGATTGCGTGCTGGAGGCAGCGGGACAAGTGCGCGCACGAATCGAGGCGCTCTTGTCGCTGGGCCTCGCAAATTCACCGATGGCGGGTGCGCGCAATCGCGTATCGAGCGGCAACTACCTCACGGCCAAGCCAATGGGCGTCGTCGGCGGCGTCGACATGCAGCTGACCGGCGAGGTCCGCCGCATCGACACCGAGGCAATCCAGCAGCGCCTCGACGACGGCGACATCGTGCTGATTTCCCCGATCGGCTATTCGCCCACCGGAGAAATCTTCAACTTGACGGTGGAAGAAGTGGCGACGCAGGTCGCCGTGCGGATGGGTGCGGTCAAGCTCATTTTCCTGATGGACACGGACGGCGTGCGAAACGGCCGGCGGCAGCTCCTTTCGGATCTTTCGACGCGCGACGCCGAGGCGTTGCTCGCGCGGCCGGCGAAGCTCGCCCCCGACGTTCGCATCTACCTGCCCGCGGCGATCCGCGCCTGCGACAACGGCGTCAAGCGCGCGCACCTGCTGAGCCGCCATAACGACGGCGCGCTGTTGCTCGAGCTCTTCACGCGCGATGGCGTCGGCACGATGCTCGCGTCGACCGCGCTCGCCCATATTCGCAATGCGACGATCGACGACGTCGGCGGCATGCTCGGGATCATCGAACCGCTGGAGGAGCAGGGCGTGCTCGTGCGCCGCTCGCGAGAACGGCTGGAGGCCGAGATCGAGCGCTTCATCGTCGCCGAATACGACAACCACATCATCGGCTGCGCAGCACTCTATGCGTTCCCCGACGAGCGCGTCGGCGAGCTCGCCGCGCTGGCCGTCCACCCCGATTTCCGGCGCGAAGGCTACGGCGAGACGCTGATGAAGGAAATAGAACAACGCGCGCGTAAGCTACGGCTGACGCAGCTCTACGTGCTGACGACCAAGACCGCGCACTGGTTCCTGGAGCGGGGATATCGGACGGCGACGATTGCCGTGCTGCCGCAGCAGAAGCAGGCGCTCTACAATTACCAGCGCAGGTCGCAGGTTTACGCGAAGGCGCTCTAGCATCGGATTCCGTAAGGAGAGACTATGCCGCGAGTCGTGAAGTGCGTGAAGCTCGGCCGCGAAGCCGAAGGACTGGATTTCCCGCCGTACCCCGGCGAGCTCGGCAAGCGCATCTACGAAAACGTCTCGAAGGAGGCGTGGCAACAATGGTTGAAGCACCAGACGATGCTCGTCAACGAGAATCGGCTGTCGCTCGCCGACGCGCGGGCGCGTAAATGGCTGGCCGAACAAATGGAAAAACACTTTTTCGGCTCAGGTGCGGAGACTCCCGCTGGATACGTTCCGCCGGATCGAAGCTGACATGTTCGCGAAGAAGTGTTTTCGGCGTGCGCTAAGCCCGTCGCGAAGCGGCGGCGTTGCGCGAGCAGAGCGAGCGGCGAACGCCAAAACATTTCTTCGGCGGCGGAGCAGAAATGCCGTCCGGTTACGTTCCCCCTGATAAGACCTGAAATACCCGTGACAAGCATGGTGAGCCGACATCGTCGCAATGCGAGGAAAAGCTATGAAGGCGATCTCCGAAAATGTGCTCACCTCACTGGCCGTAGTCATCAGCGCATGCGTTGTCTTTGCCAGTGGCTATCTGTGGTACCTGAGTCCTCTGCGCCCGTGGCCCTACTTGCTGGCGATATTGGTAGTGTGTATCGCATGGACATTGCGTCACTTAGCCCGTGGCGATCGAAGCGCAGATCCAACATCGCGGGCGGCGCGACGCAAGTTCACGCAGGCGATCGTTTCCTCCGGATTGCTCTTGGCAATCGCGCTGGGCGGCGCATTGTTTGCGCGCATGGGCTGGACGATCGGATTCGCGTGGTGAACTCGGCGAGCGCCGTCTCGGCTTCACCCTGCGCTTAGCCTACGATTTCCCCAACAGGCCAAGGGACGCGTTGCCACAGCGTGTCGTCGGGGCCGTCATCGCTGCGCCGACTCGATGGCGTCGCGCTCACAGCGCTGCAGCAAACGCCGATAGAGCGCGCCAACGGCTTCGCCATTCGCACCGGCGATGTGTGCCTCGAGGTCGGCGTCGGCGGCTTGGTGGCTGCGCATTCCTGCCTCGAGAAATCCATCGACTTCATCCGCCCGTTGTTCGAGCGCCAGCGGAACATCGAGACGTCGCGCGATCCGCTGCACGACGCCCCTCCAATCGTCGAGAAGCTCCGTGTAGCGCACATGCACGACGTCGGCACCGCTCGTGTCGACGAACAATTCTACGCGCCGCATGTAGGTGAGCCACAAGGAGAGTCCGTCGGCGACGGCCATATCGCCCTGTGTTTCGAGCGAACCTGCGACCTCGAGCGGATGGCGCACGATCACGACGTAACCGGGGCGATATCCGCTTTGCTTCAACGCCCGATGCCATAGCGGCGCCAGCACGCAAATCCGGGGATCTTTGATCAAGATGAGCGGCGAGTCTCCATACTCGGCCGCAAGCATCTCGCGCGAATTGAGCAGGAACTCGTCGACCAGCGGCCCGGCGCTCGGCAGTTCGAAATCGACGCGATGCCAATCCGCTCCCAGATGCTCCATCAGCCGCGCGTCGACCTCGGCGACTGCTTCGGCCTCCCAGAAGCCCTTGGGGTTGATCCCCAACCTCGCCGGGCTAACTCGCTCCGGCAGCGAAGCGCCGCACAGGTTGAGCGCGCGCGCGATCGCCGAAGTCCCGCTTCGGTACACGCCAAGGACCACGAGCGCCGCCTTGTCGCCGCGCGCCGACGCCACCGGATCGAGGCGATGCGGCATCGACGCGAGCGGACGTGCGCGCCAGTCGGCTGCGAGCGCGCGAAGCATCGGAACCGGAATGCGATCGCCATGTCCGGCCCGAAGCTCCGAACGAAGCAGCAGACTGCGATTGCCGGGGAATTGCGGACAGAACTCGTTCGCCGCTGCCGAATCACCGTTCAACGCGCTCGCGACAAGCTCCGCCGCCCTGCGACCGATCGCTTCAGGCGCCGCCGCAACGCGCGTGCGATCGCGATCCCGCCCGCCATGGAAATAGAGGTGCCGGGCGACGGGCACCGGTTCCACCGCTTCGGCGGCGCGGACGCAGAAATCCCAGCCCCGGTGGCGCGGGATGTCGCGGAAGCCGCCGAGCTTTTGGAAGAGATCCCGATCGACGAAGAGATTGCCGCTCGGTCCGATGACGTCGCGCGCAAGTAG